>JBEBHD010000313.1:0-5094 GCA_040080915.1 Saprospiraceae bacterium | reverse complement strand
CCATGGGTCGTCGTGCGCTTGATTTGAGACTGCAAGATAGCTCGGCTAGCCGAACAGTAACGGCGGGAAGGGGCTTTTTTTCACAATCTGACGTTGGCATTAACGTTGCCAATAATGGTAATGAAGATGCTATTAAGGGATTGAGCTTATGGCCAAATACAGATTATACCTCGCGTCGCCAAGTTTTCAGCATGAAAACCAATACGTCATGCTGAAAACTTGGCGACGTGAGGTATATCTCAATATTTGGATAGTTCACCATGTTTCTGGTGCCCCAATATCCGGTGTTTTAGGATACGCCACTTTCCCTGGTGCCCCAGCTTCTATAGATGGTATAGTAGTACGAGATGATGCAATTGGCGTGTCGGGATTTTCCGGTGTCATTGTTCACGAAGCTGGGCATTTCTTTCACCTTTACCACACTTTTGAAGGCGGTACAACGACTACGTGCCCTCCAAGCGGCCCGTGCGACATGAGTGGAGACAGGGTGTGCGACACGCCTCCGCACAAGCAACCGCCATTTGATTGTGATGATACCGGGACCAACCCCTGTGACAACAACAGCTCCAATGCTTTGGTAGCTTACAACCATATGAACTACACCGATAACTCATGTCGAAATGAGTTTACACCTGAACAGGCGATGCGTATGCGGGCTGCACTGATGATGTTAAGGCCCAAGCTGACTTATTCGCTTGGATGTAAACCCGGATGCACGACTACAAACGTCAATTTCACGGTTTCACCTACCACCATTTTTTTAAATACAGTATTACCTTTTACTAATACCTCCACTAACGCAACATCCTACATTTGGCGAATTGACGGAATAGAAGCCAAGTTGGGCAACAATTCAGATGCCCACTTTAGCTATCCCTTTGCCGCTGCCGGAGAATTTGAGGTATGCCTTGATGCAACAGGCGGCTCAAATTGCACTCAAAGAAAATGCACGACCATTACGGTGATTCCGACCTGTGAGAATTTACCGTTTTGTGAGATAGTTCCCAACTATAATTTTGAGCAGATCAAAAGTACCCTTCCATGGTCAAACAATTTTATTCCGGTTTGTGGGTGGTTATCTTCTTTAAGAAGCCCGTATTACTGCAACACACCCGACAACAACTGTATTGGGCTTTGGATAAACGCGAACGTACCCGCCGATTATCCCGGGGTGCCCGATGAGGAAAAAATTACCTCTAGGGACACCTTACCGTTAATTCCATTCCAAGAATGCAGAATTTCGTTTGATTATTTGGTTACGAACTTTGCTGATACGAACTACTCGGTTGAAAGCATTATCATCGCGTTAACTGACAACAATACGTCCGGCCCACTGCCAAGCGATGCCACAATCATAGCGCAAGTGAATAATCCAGCCGTAGATTATATTGGACAACAAAACAACTCTTGTTACAAAAATGGAGCAGTTTTCCACAAATACTCCGGCGTTTTTACATACACTGGAGATGGTAAGACGTACCTCAATGTGACTGGAAAAGCGCTGAGCCCATTTCGTAAAGATACATTTGCAATCGTTTTCATTGACAACGTTTCCATAAAATGCTGCAATTCAAATGATTGCTCGCTAAATCCCGATTTTACCTTTGGAGAGGGCTGTGGTTTGGCCTTTGCCGGCTCTAATTCTGGCGAACCCGGTTTATACCATTGGGACTTCGGCGACGGCACCACAGGCTCTGGACAAAACGTCGAGCACGAGTATATATACGGAGGCCCCTTCACCGTCTGCCTGACGGTCACGTGCCTGGACTCGACCGCATCGGCCACAATCTGCAAAACAGTCGATGTCCCAATCTTGTGCAACCAGTGCCTCGAACTGGAGCCGGTCACCGCCACCCTTTGCGAAGAAGCGGAACTGGAGCCCAACAAGTACATGGCCAATTTCTGCTTTTCGGTGCCCAAGGGCTTCAAAGCCTGCAAACCCAACGATCTGCACGTCTCATCACCCGATGTCAAAATCGAGGTGGAGTCCTACGAAATTGACGAATCTGGTGTCACAAGTGACAAAGTGTGCGTGGCCATTTCCATCACGCCGCCCAACGGCTACAACTTCGCCGGCCTTGGTGCCACGGGCTTCGTCACCCTGTGCAAAGAAGGCGAAATGATCTGCCGCGAGTTCGATATCATCCCGCAAGTATGCGACAACTGTCTGGATGAAGTCCACACCGAAGCCCATTGTGCGGACAACAACCTGAGCGACAACATCCATATTTATCAGGGAACGATCACCGTCTCGCTGCCTACCGGCTTCACATTTTGCGGATATAATTCCCCACTAACCGGTTTTGAGGTTTTAGGCACCCCTTCTGCGAATCCAGGTATGCCAAATGAAACATGGACAGTCAATTATCGGATTACGACGGTGAACAAAAAATTAATGCATACTACTGCTTTATTATGCTTTAGCATAGGAAATATCAAGTATTGCATCCCCGTAGACATCACCATCGTGCCCTGCCAGTTGCCGGACGACTGCGTAGCGGCATGGACACCGAAGTACATGTCCTGCACCCGTACGGAAAATGGGGAGCACATTTTCAACATCAAAAAGCAGGTGTACGCCGGGCCGTACGCCCTGTGCGGGGGCGGCTTGTTCGGTACGGTTGACAGCGGATATGTGACCATCAGCGGTACGCCTACCGTGTTCTTTAGTGTTTTTACATTCGATATAGACATCCACATACCCATCAGTAAGTTCGTCAACGGCGGCACCTACAACCTCAAACTGTACCTTTGCGATCACCTCGGCAACATCGTGTGCTACCATTTTCCGTTCGTGTTGGCCTGTGGTTCTGGCTTCGGGGCCGGGGGCGGCCAAGACAGGGATGCCGTTAAAAAGGACGGCCTCAACGGCCAAAAGACGGGTAAGCCGGTATGTACCATCCTGCCGAACCCGGCCTCCGACCAGATCGTGGTCATTACAGAGGGCTTCGATCCCGAAAAGCAGCGCGAGGCCCGCTTGCTGGACCACACCGGAAGGCTGCTCAGCACCACCCGCTTGCACAACGAAGCCGAAACGATCAGCGTGGCCAACCTCCAACCGGGCGTTTACATCGTCATCGTATTAGAAGACGGCCTGCCGGTAAAAGAGGAAAAGGTGGTGATCGTTCGGTAGGCCGCGCCTATTGATATAATATGCGAATTAGGGGTTGGCATCAGAAGTCTGTTGAAGATCAACGGTCTATTGACCGGGTGACTTGAAGTCACCCGGTCAATAAGCGTGGAAACTAAGCACTTGCTTCAACCCCTAATTCGCATCACCGCAGTACCTTTGACACGTTCGTACCCCCACCGCGCCAACATTGGCGCGGTGGGGCCTTTCACCACACACTGGCCCAAGATGAAACACGCTTGCCTCTTCTTTAGCCTCCTCATTGCCCTGCACGTCCAGGCCCAAGGCGTTTTTTCCGCCTGCGGCACGGATGCCGGGCACGCCCAGATGCTGAAGGCCGACCCGGCTCTGGCCGCCGCCGAACAGGCGCGGGAGGCCGCGTACCGGGAAGCCGTCGGGGCTGCCCAAAAAGGCGCAGGCGGCGTGCTCGTATTGCCCGTGGTGGTCCATATTGTACACGACGGCGGGGCGGAGAATATATCCGATGCCCAAGTGCTAAAAGGCATCGAATACCTCAACGATGCCTACCGAAACCGCAACTACTACAACCCCGCCACCGGCGCGGATACCGAGGTCGAGTTCTGCCTTGCCCGCCGCGGCCCGGCCGGGAACGCCTTTTCCGGCATCGTGCGGCACCAATCGCCGCTGACCGACATGTCCGCCCCGGCTGCGGGCAACCTCTTCGACTTGTGTGCCTGGGACACCAAAAACTACATTCGGATCATCCTCGTGCGCGAGGTATGCGTGGCCGGTTCCTGTGCGGTGGCCGGTTTCGCTAATTCCGCCGGGCACGGCGGCCCCTACGACGGCATCGTGCTGGAAGCCCGTTACTTCGGCACCACTCCGCGCGAGGGCGTGGTGCTCGCACACGAGATGGGCCACTACCTCGGCCTGCTGCACACGTTTCAGGGCGGCTGCGAGAACGACAACTGCCTGACCGACGGCGACCGGGTGTGCGACACCCCACCAGACAACTCCGTTGCCCCGTTGCCCTGCGGCGGGGCCTACAACTCCTGCCACACCGATGCCGACGACCCTTTGCCCCAAAACCCTTTCCGCAGCCCTGCACTGGGCGGCCTCGGCGATCAGGACGACATGCACCGCAACTACATGGACTACTCGCCCTATGAGTGTTACGACCGCTTCACCGAAGGGCAAAAAGTACGCATGCGGTTTTTCATAGAGACCCTCCGGGCACCCCTCCTGGCCTCCAAGGCCTGCCTTCCGCCCTGTCCGCAACCGGTGACGGCCCTGTTCGCCGCCAGCGCCGATAGCGTGGAGGCGGGCGGACAGGTGGCCGTGCAGAACCTCTCGCAGCATGCGGCCGGCTACCAGTGGCTGGTCAACGGCACGCCCGTCTCGACCGCTACCGATACGGTATTTTCATTTTCCGGCACGGGCGCTCACCTGCTGCAGTTGGTCGCTCTTAGCTCCCAGCCCGAATGCGAACACGATACCTTCGGACTCATCGTCGCTGTGTACTGCCCCGTATCGGCGGATTTTTCGTACCCGCTGACGGCCGACAGCCTTCTCGTGCTCACCGACCTGTCGGCCAACGCCGATGCGGTGCAATGGGCGATCCGGGACGGCGCGGGCGGGTTGCTGTTTTCCTCAACTCTCCTGCAGGATAGTTTCGATGCCTCCGGCCAGCAGTACCTGCAGATTTGCCTTACGGCCTCCAATGCGTATTGTTCGGATGAAAAATGCGTGTACATCAAGTTGGTGGCCGACACTGTGGAGATATGCAACAACGGCCTGGACGACGACGGCAACGGATTGACCGACTTGTTTGACCCGGACTGCCCCTGCAACAATGCCGCCTACCAGGCATACTGCCCCGTGGCCTGTGAGTATGTGCCGGACTCCTTTCCAATTATTTCTATGCGAGTGAAGTGGGTGTCGGAGATAGTAATGATATATCCAACTATTTCTCCAGAAATTATAGTTGGGGATATAAACAATGA
>JBEBHD010000004.1:0-59605 GCA_040080915.1 Saprospiraceae bacterium | reverse complement strand
ACCCATCTCCGCGCACGCAAACGCACCGACAGGGCCAAGCGCAGCTCGCACGACCCGCCGACGTGGTAGAGCGCGGCAAAGTCTCCCGTTTGCACCACACGCGCGCCGGGCAGGTCTGGCGACAGGGTGAATCGGGCCGAGACGCGGCTCACATCATCGCTGACGGCCACCGTCATCGTCGGGTCCGGGGCGCGCAGCAGCACGGCGCGTCGATGCTGACGCCGGCCGATTTTGGCAAAATCGAGCAAAAAATGCTCGAACTCGCCCGCACCAAAAGTGAATACAAACGCTCGGAAGTATCCAAAGCCGATGCGATCCGGTATTTCACCGAAAAAAACGACGAGTACAAACTCGAACTGATCGACGGACTCGAAGACGGCCAGATTACCTTCTACCAGCAGGGCAATTTTACCGATTTGTGCAAAGGCCCGCACATCCCCAGCACCGAACCGATCAAGGCTGCCAAAATCCTCAACCTCGCCGGAGCCTACTGGCGCGGCGACGAGAAGCGCAAGCAACTCACCCGCGTGTACGCCATCACGTTCCCCAAACAAAAGGAGCTGGACGAGTACATGCACTTGCTGGAGGAGGCCAAGAAGCGTGACCACCGAAAACTCGGTCAGGAACTGGAGCTGTTCATGTTTTCCGAAAAAGTAGGCCAAGGCCTGCCGATCTGGCTGCCCAAGGGTACGGCCCTGCGCACCCGCTTGGAAGACTTTTTGAAAAAAGAGCAGATCAAGCGCGGCTACACGCCGGTCATCACGCCGCACATCGGTTCCAAAAACCTGTACGTCACCTCCGGCCACTGGGAAAAATACGGCGAAGACTCGTTCCAGCCCATCCTCACGCCCGCCAAGGATGAGATTTTCCTGCTCAAGCCGATGAACTGCCCGCACCACTGCGAGATATTTGGCCACCGGCCCCGATCCTACCGCGAACTGCCGATCCGCATCGCCGAGTTCGGCACCGTGTACCGCTACGAGCAGTCGGGCGAACTGCACGGCCTGACCCGTGTGCGCGGTTTCACGCAGGACGATGCCCACATTTTCTGCACCGAGGATCAGGTCAAGGAGGAATTCCTCAGCGTACTCGACCTGACCCGCTATGTGTTGGCCAAGATGGGCTTCGACCAGTTCACCGCCCAGATCAGCCTGCGCGACCCGGAAAACAAGACTAAATACGTGGGCAGCGAAGAAAACTGGCGCAAGGCTGAAAAAGCCATCATTGACGCTGCCGCAGAAGTGGGCCTGCCCACCGTCACCGCCCTCGGCGAGGCGGCGTTTTACGGGCCGAAACTCGACTTCATGGTGAAGGACGCGCTTGGCCGCTCGTGGCAATTGGGCACCATCCAAGTGGACTACAACCTGCCCGAGCGGTTCAACCTAAACTACGTCGGTGCCGACAACCAGGAGCACCGGCCTGTGATGATCCACCGGGCACCCTTTGGCAGCATGGAGCGCTTTACCGCCGTGCTCATTGAGCACTGTGCGGGCCGTTTTCCGCTGTGGCTCACACCGGAGCAGTTTGTGGTGTTGCCCGTGTCCGACCGGTTCACGGAGTACGCGCACATGGTCAAACACCAGCTCGCCGCTGCCGACCTGCGCGGCGACGTGGACGACCGCAACGAGACTATTGGCCGCAAGATCCGCGACAACGAGCTCAAGCGCACGCCCTTCCTGCTCATCGTGGGCGAAAAGGAAGTGGAGGCTGGCACTGTGAGCGTTCGCAGACAAGGCGAAGGCGACCAGGGTGCCGTGAGCGTGGCCGCGTTTGCGGAGATGGTGCAGGGGATGCTTTGATTGAGATGGCAATGAGGCTGTTTCGAGTGTTCAAGGTGGAAAACACAGCGTTTGTTGAGAATAAATTTGAAAGCCCTTAAGGTTTCCCACATTTGCCGCTCATGTACATACCGAGCAGAAATACCTGGCTTCAAATTTTGTTCTGGGGCACCCTGTGGGTGCTGGTCCCGGTAGCGTTGGCTGGCAACTGGGAAAACATCGAGCGCCTCGTGGTGCGCAGCGCAGTAGTGCTCACGGGCATAGCGCTCGTGGTGTGGATCAACGTGGAAATCCTGCTGCCAAGGTTGTATTTCAACAAAAAACAGGCAGCGTACATTCTTGCGGGGCTGGCGCTTTTGGTGGCCATTGTTTTGCTCGTGGACTGGAACGCAGCACCCTGGGCACAGCACTTTGCCCGGCCGCGCAACACCGGGCACGGCGGCGGCGGCCCGCATAACACCCCTGGCTTTCGCAGCATGAAGTACATCGGCATGGCCATGCCCTACTTCACTGCCCTGATCGGCAGTGCCCTGTATGAAGTGGCCAGTTTTGCCAACCGGAAAGAGCGGGAGGCCACCGAGTTCCGCAGCGAAAAACTGGAGGCCGAGCTCAAGTTCCTCAAGTCGCAGATCAACCCGCACTTCTTGTTCAACGCCCTGAATAACATTTATGCGCTCACTGTCATCCAGTCCGATAAGGCCCCCGACAACCTGCTCAAACTGTCGGGTATGCTGCGCTACATGCTGTATGACTGCAAGGCCGACCGCGTGCCCTTAGGCAAGGAAATTGAGTACCTCCGCCATTTCATTGACCTGCACCTGCTCAAAGACAGCCGGGGGTTCAACGTAGAAGTGCGGCTGGACGAGTCTCGCCCGGCCCTGTCCATCGCGCCCATGCTGCTGATCCCGTTCGTGGAAAACGCCTTCAAACACAGCAAAATCGAAGATCGCGCCCACGGCTGGATCCGTATTGCGCTGCAAACAGCCCCTGACCATATCCTGTTCACTGTGGAAAACAGCATGCCCGACACCTCCCACACCAAAGATCAAGCAGGCGGCATCGGACTCACCAACGTCCGCCGCCAGCTCGAATTGCTCTACCCCCACCGGCATGAACTCATCATTGAACCTGCGGCGGATATGTTTCGCGTGCGACTGTGGGTGGGAATTGTGTAGGATTTCGAATAGGTTGTAAATAGCTGCTGGGCGGTGAATTTTTATGAAAAATGCCATTTTGGCGCTAAATCAAAAATAAAATGCCAAAATGGCATTAATTGTATGATTTGTGCTGCCAAAAAATTCTCAAAAACGGGATGGTACAGCGATTGAAAGGGGGGATAAACAAGTTTTCACTCAACATTCAAACTGTTTAAATCTGTCAAACTATGGCCAACATAGCAAAAGTCCGCACCTACCCGTCAACCAATTTCCTGCCCGGCAGTTTACTTCATGACTTTTTCAATCGCTCGATCGGCGACTTCATCGGCACCGATGCGGTAGTGAATCAGCCTGCGGTGAATGTGTTGGAAACGCCCGCCGATTTTCGCTTGGAGATAGCTGCTCCGGGTTTTGAAAAACAGGATTTCACGGTGAGCGTCGAAAACGACCACCTCACCGTCAGCGCCAAACACGAGCAAACGCAACAGGCGGAAGACGAGCGCTTTACACGCCGCGAGTTCCGTTTTGAGTCTTTTCAACGCTCGTTCAAACTGCCCCAAACAGTGAACCGAGAGACCGTGAAGGCCGTGTATGAAAACGGTATTTTGAACGTGACACTGCCCAAAAAAGACGAGGCTGTGGCTGTGAGCAAAACCATTGAGATCGGCTAAGAGCGTGGTTAAATTTCAGTGCCGAGGCGAAAGCGAGCGAATTTTGTTTCAGGCAAGGCGAAATTTGCAGCCGTAGCCGGGTGCCTACGGCGAAAATTTCAACGCAGCATGAAGCAAAATTCGCCGCTTGCAGCCCGGCGACTGAAATTTAAACACGCTCTAAGAGTATATCGGGGATTTTCCCATTGGGTAAAAGCAATCTGATCTCCTTTTGCACAGCCTTGTTTTCATCAAGTTAGTTATACCTCGCACCGCAAGGTGCGAAGCCGCTTTTGTCATACTGAGCGCTGCTAATCAAAATAGTAGGCCGAAGGCCATGCACAAAACCTCGCAGCGCGAAGTATAATAGGGTTTAAGGTGTTTTCATGGAGCCGGGGCAGCAATGTTCCGGCTCTTTTTCATTTCGGCGCAGAAGCCCTACTTTTACGCACCAAAACCGACCAGCGTTTTTTTCAACACAACCAGCCAATGCCGATTACCGGACAATTCCCGAGCGAAACATACCTCGATGGCCTGCGAAACGACCCGGAGTCGAGCATTGCCGTGGTGTACAACGAGTTTCGCGCACCTGTCCTTCGCGCCTTTTTGAGCATGGCCTTGGCGGAAAAAGATGCCATCTTTTTTTTCCAAGTAGCCGTGGTAGATGCGGCGCGAATAGCCAGAAGCGGGGAAATCCCTGCAGACGCTTCGTTTCCCGAATTTTTGCAGGCACTGGCCACGGCGCACCTTTTTGCTTCAAAAGGTGTGGCGGAACTGCCCGTGGAGGCGCCGCTTGGTGTAACATCAGGCTGGGCGGATATGCCCTCCCCCGCCATCCTGCGCGAGGTGCAGGCAAAGGCCAAAGTCTGGGCTAATCTGCCGGACCTCGACCCGGCCTGCCGCTCGGCCTTGATCGTAGAACCGGAAGAAACCGCGACCGACGCGGAACTGCTGAAAAAACGGGAAGCCTGCAAAGAGTACGTCCTCCATGCCATTCGAGCAGAAAATGCTGTGCCCTACACCGACTTGCCCGAATGGGTGACCACTGCCCTGCGCGACGTGGATGGCCACTTGGCCTGGAAAAGCACCCAAGTACTGGAACAAGGCTGGCGCACCGAAAAACCGCCCGCTCCGCCGGAGTCCAACCGGATTTGGCGTTGGGCCGTAGCGGCGTTCCTCGTTACGGTCGTGGGATACAGCGTGTATCAGTTTTTTGTGCGCCCCAAAACCGCCGCCGAGGTGTACGCCGACAACTTTGCCCCGCCCGGCAGCCTGATAGCAGACCTCCAAAAACGCTACGGCGCGGAAATGGGCAACGACTCTGTGACCGCACGCCCCAGTATGTGCATGCTACTCCTGCGCGAGGCCGACGCTTACTACCAGGCCAGCGACTACAAATCGGCGATGGAGCCGTTGCTGCTCATTATCACCGATTCCTCGGCTCTTTGCCAATCGGATGCGTGGTTTTTTCTCGGCATTATTCAATTGCAGATGGAAGAGCCGACGACGGCTGTACAGTGTTTTGCCAAAATTGAGGACATCGAACGCTACGGCGAAGACCTGTACTGGTACCAGGCTCTCGCCTTCGTGCAAATGGCCAAAGGCAACCCGCTTTTGCGCGAGCGGGCTATCCGCGCCGTGGAACAGGCTATCGGCAACATGCGGGACCAAAAACGCCGGACCAGAATGGAAACCATGCTGAAAAACCTGTCCAAATAGCCATGCAATTGTTAGAAAAATACTTTCCCGCCCTTACCCCGGAACAATGTACACGTTTCGCGGCATTGCCCGCTTTGTACGCCGAGTGGAATGCCAAAGTAAATCTCGTATCCCGCCAAGACATCGAAAACCTCGAACTGCGGCATGTTTTGCACTCACTTGCCATAGCCAAGGCCTTCGCCTTCAAGCCGGGGGCTAAGGTGCTTGACCTCGGCACAGGCGGCGGGTTCCCTGGCGTGCCTTTGGCCATTTTGTTCCCGGAGGTGCAGTTCACTCTGATTGACGGAACGGGGAAAAAAATTGCTGTGGTACAAGAAGTAGTCAGCGCATTGGGGCTGGAAAATACACAGGCGCTGCACGTGCGGGCCGAAGAAATGAAAACACGCGGGGCGTTCGATTTTGTCGTGACCCGCGCCGTGGCTCCCTTGGACAAACTCTTGGTTTGGGGCCAGCCCTTGCTGAGCAAAAAACACCAGCATGCCTACCCCAACGGGATTGTGGCGCTGAAAGGCGGGGACTTGCGAACGGAGGTCGCTGCGTTGCCGGGGCGGGCAAAAAACTACGTGGACTATTTTCCGGTACAGGGCTATTTCCCCGAGCCGTGGTTCGAGGAAAAGTGGGTGGTATACATACAGGGGTGAGCCTATTTTTTCCGCTTGCGGAAATTGCCGTAGCTCCGTTTGCGCGAACGCCCGCCCCCGCCGTTTCCAGCATTGTTTCCAGCGTTGTTGCCGCCGTTTTTGCCACCGCGCTTGCGTTGGCCTTGGCGGTGCTGCTGCATCTGCAAGTCTTTTTTGTTGGCACTGAATGCCAGAATATCGAGCGAGCTGTGGCCCTCGTGTAGTTCCAATTGGCTATTGGACAGGATTTCGAGGTCGTCCTTCACCACATCGTCGGACACATAGTGTTCCCGGTTCCAGGTTTTGTAGGCCAGTTTCATGTAGGAGGCAATAACCTCCACGAAGCCCTCTTTTTTGGTGCCTTCCGGCATTTCGATGGCTTTTTTGATGAGGGTCTGCACGTTGTACCCGTAGTGGCGGAAGCGCTGCGTGGTGGGCGGGTAATCGGGGCGCTCGGCCTTAGGCTTGTCTTCGAGGCGGCGCAGCACGATACCGTGGGGGGGGGTAACATCCAAATCGTAGCCGACAATGGCGTTGGCATGGTTCCAGAGCTTGTCCCGGTAGTCGTCCATGTTCCGATTTCCGATGGGATTGAGCTGCATCATCAGCGCGATGATGGCCTCTACTGTTTTCTGGCGTTTGTGGCGTTCCGGGATAGTTTTGGCGTACTCCAGCATTTCTTGCACGGCACGCCCGTATTCGGGGAACCGGATATCTTCCCTTTCGGTGTTGTAAGCGATGTTTAAACTGTTCACTGTAAAAAGTTTTGGGTTTCGGGCCGGGCTGTTGAGCGCCCTTGCTCGAAACCGGTGAATTTACTCGACGGTGACCGATTTGGCCAGGTTGCGGGGTTGGTCTACGTTGCAGCCGCGCTGCAAGGCAATGTGGTAAGCCAGCAGTTGAAGCGGTACGACGGACAACAACGGCGTGAGCGGGTCTTCTGTTGCGGGTATTTCGATGGTGTAGTCGGCCAGTTTTTTAATGGTCTGGTCGCCTTCTGTGACGACGGCTACCACGACACCCTTGCGAGCCTTTACCTCCTGAATGTTGGACACGATCTTGTCGTAGGCACTCAGGTTGGTGGCGATGACAAAAACGGGCATGTTTTCGTCAATCAAAGCGATAGGGCCGTGCTTCATCTCTGCGGCCGGGTAGCCTTCAGCATGGATGTAGGAAATTTCCTTCAGTTTGAGAGCGCCTTCGAGTGCGACTGGGAAATTGTACCCACGGCCAAGGTAAAGTGCGTTGGGGCTGTCCTTGAACTCGCCCGCGATGTACTTGACCTGTTCGTGGCAGGTTTTGAGCAGGCGGTCCACTTTTTCGGGGATAAGCGCCAGTTCCTGCACCAACTTTTGGTACTGGGACTTGGGCAGAAATCCGCGCTCGTAGCCGAGGATCAACGCCATGATGGTCAGCATAGTCACTTGACCAGTGAACGCCTTGGTGGAAGCCACGCCGATTTCGGGGCCTACGTGGATGTACGAACCACTATGGGTCAGGCGGGCGATGGACGAACCGACGGCGTTGACGATCCCATAGGTGATAGCCCCGTGTTCTTTGGCCAGTTCGAGGGCGGCATAGGTATCAGCGGTTTCGCCGGATTGCGAAATAGCCAACACGATGTCTTGTTCGCGCACGACGGGCTTGCGGTAGCGGAACTCGGAGGCGTATTCCACTTCCACGGGCAGGCGGGCCAGTTCCTCGAACAGGTACTCGCCGATCATTCCTGCGTGCCACGAGGTACCGCAGCCGAGGATGATCATGCGCTGGGCGTTCACCATGCGTTTTTTGTGCTCCTCCATGCCGCCGAGGCGCACCCAGCCTTCTTCGGCGTTCATGCGGCCGCGCATGCACTCGGCGATGGTGGCGGGTTGCTCGAAGATTTCTTTGAGCATGAAATGCTCGTAGCCACCTTTTTCCAACTGTTCGATCTCCAATTCGATCTCTTGGGTGGTGGGCGTCATTTCTTCGTTGCGCAGTGTTTTTATAGTCAAATCGCCACTGCGTGTCACGGTGGCCACTTCTTCGTCGTTGAGGTAAACCACTTTTTTGGTGTGCTCTACGATGGGCGTGGCATCAGAGGCAATGAGAAACTCTTTTTTGCCGATGCCGATGACCAAGGGGCTGGACTTGCGCGCGGCCACTAATTTGTCCGGTTCGTTGCGATCCATGACCACAATGGCGTATGCGCCGTGTACCTGCGTGAGGGCTTGCCGGACGGCCTCTTCCAAGCGCAGGTTGTCGCGCTGCTGCACCTCTTCGATGAGGTGTACGAGCACTTCGGTGTCGGTTTCGCTCTGGAATGTGTGCCCGTGGTTGAGCAGGGCGCTTTTCAGCAGGTTGTAGTTTTCGATAATGCCGTTGTGGATCAGCACGATGCGGCCGTTACCGCTGCTGTGCGGGTGGGCGTTGATATCGTCCGGTTTGCCGTGTGTGGCCCAACGGGTATGGCCCATACCAGCAGTGCCCTCGGTATTTTTGTCTTTGGCAAATACCTCGAGCTCGGACACTTTGCCCTTTTTCTTGTACACATTGAGCGAGCCGTTTTGGAGCGCTACGCCCGCGCTGTCATAACCGCGGTATTCCAATCGGTGCAGACCTTTTAGGATGATGGGATAGGCTTGCTTGGGACCGATGTAGGCGACGATTCCACACATTTGTCAAGAGATGAATGGTGAACAATAAAGGATGCTGATTAGCGAACAATGGTGTATTTGAGCGCGAGCTTTGCAGGAAAGGTCGTGTTTTTCGGGCCGTAAAAAACGGATCGTTTAGTCGAGCGGCTCTGCGGGTACACGTTCACGTACAACGTCTGGTCTTTGATACTGCCCGATGTGTTGTCCACCATTTTTTGAAAACGGCGCGTGAGGGTCATCCGATAGCGGTCTATTGTGGTGCCGCCGGGTGATTCATTTTCAGGAAAACCGCCAAAAAAACTGAAACCGCCCGTGAGGGTAGAGCCAAGGGAGTACAGGACATCGGAAGTGAGCGTGGTGAGCGTATCGCCGATGATCTCGGTGAATACCAACTGATCGGCCAGTTTCAGGTTGGGGTTGTCATTGGGCAGGCTGGCGGCGGTCAGTTCCAATTCGGCCTTGTTGACGGCGATGTCCTCAAGCAGGTGGGCGTAGGGGATTTCTATCTTGAGGCGCAGCCCGCTCATGCCTTGCACAAACAGGTAGTCGTCTGCAGGTTGGCCGCCGACGTAAGGTGCCACGGTGGAACCGGTGTAATCGTGCTGAAAGCCCACGAATTTGTTTCCGCCCACGAAGGAGTACTCGAAAATGCGCGAGGCGGCGACGGTGTCATTGTCGTACTTAAAATATAGGCGTACCCGGCTGAAAGTCGCATTGTTCAGGTCGAATGCCAACATGGCTCCGGGGTTGGTAGCCGAGCGGGCGGAAATATGCAGACCGCGCAGTTTTTCCCAAAACAGGGTATCGGAGGTCAGGGTCAGGCTGTCTGTGTCGAGCAGTTCTTGTCCGAAGGCGTTGTCCAACGGGATACGCACATACGCGCCCTTCGTGATTGTGTCGAACAATGGCTGAATGGTGGTCGGTTGCGGAAAAAAAGTGGTGCTGCCGAGTAGGTCTCCCGAGGGGAGCGATTCGTTGGAGTAGTAGTCGCGGTCCCAACGCAGATTGGATCCAGCGGCTATTCGGCGCACTTCGAGGGTTTGTTGGGCGAGTGTGTCGCCGTACACGGCCCCGGAGGCATAGCGCAGGAACATCACGATGGAATCCACATTGGCATTCTTGAAGTTGGGGCTGAGGTCTTGCAAGCGAAAGAGAGCGAACAAGTCTGCCTGAGAGTGGCCAAAGACGGGGTCATTGACCTGACCACAAAAGAAAACGCCCGAGTTGGAGGAGCGGTCGGAGGTCACAAGGCTGTCTTCGGGCAAAACCGTGCATTGCAGGGTCAGGGTATCGGTGTAGCCGTACTCGGCGAACTGGTCGTCAAGCAGCTCGGCACCAAATGCTGTGGGCTTGGTGCAAGCGGCGACCAAGGCAAGGCCTGCTCCGGCAAGGAGCAAGGCCATCGAGTGGGATGGGATAGCAATTTTCATGTTTTCTGATACAATTAGGAAACCTCGACCGCGCTCAGTTGATTGAAAAAGTCGAGGTTGTTTTCGCGGAAGCCCTCTTCGCCTTTCCAAGGAAGCACGGGCTTGTCCTGCGCCACGGACAGGTACTCAACGTTTTCGTCCACATCTTCGCTGCCGATGATAATGGCATCGGCAAAGGTACACGCACCCTTGTGCATCGAGACCCCCTCGCTGCCGGAGCGGTAGGCCTCCAGATCGGTTTGAGAAAGGTTATTGATGGCTGCTTTTTGGAAAAAGCGCTCGGCTCCCTGGGTTTCATGCTCGTCGTGGAATACGGTGTAGACCACATTGGCTTGCGCAAACAGCGGTTCGGTTTTGTAGGCGGTTTTCAGGTACAACGGCAGCAGGCTGGTGAGCCAGCCTTGGCACAAGATGACATCTGGTGCCCAGCCGAATTTTTTAACCGTTTCGATGGCTCCCTTGCAAAAGAAGGCGACGCGGTCGGGGTTGTCCTCGAAGGGCTGGCCTGCTTCGTCGTCGAACACAAACTTGCGCTTGAAAAAATCTTCGTTGTCCAAAAAATACACTTGGAGCCGGGAGCCGGGCAGCGAGGCCACCTTGATGATGAGCGGGTAGTCGTCGTCGTCCACGATAATATTCATGCCCGACAAGCGCACGACCTCGTGCAGGCGGTGCCGGCGTTCGTTGACCACGCCGTAGCGCGGCATCAGTATGCGTAGTTCGTAACCGCTGTCTTGAAAAAATTTGGGCAATTGGGCCACCAAGGCGGAGGTTAGCGTGCCTTCGGTGTAAGGCTCCATCTCTTGGGTAACAATAAGCAAGCGCTTCTTTTCCATGTATGCTAAAACCTGACGTTGTGTTTGTTGCCCCTGTCGGGGCCGCGCCGCCGACGGGCGCCTGCGGCAAAATCGGGTGCAAAAGTATAAATAATCGGCGAGCTTTTTTTCGCGGATTTGGGTTGGGGAAATTTGCGAGGCGTGGCCAACATTTTGTTGCCAGTGGACAAAGAAGATTTTGGCCTATTCACTTGCTAAGGCCAGAACCTCGATTCGGAGGGAATCGGTATCTTATCAATTCTGCGATGCTGTGCTTGATGACTGCCCGTCGCAACAAGTCCTATAGCCCGGTTTTGCAAAATTCCGGCAGAGGCGCGGAGAAAAATGCTCCGATGAAGGCGAACATTCGAACCGTCCGTTCTTGACGTTTGGCCCGACAAATTTTACCAGAATCCGACAGCCAAGAACCAACAGTTTATCTTTGCCCCCGTTTCCCTGACCGATGTGACTGTTGTTGCCCGACTGCGTTTACATCAATGTGCTGTGTTCAAACAAAAACTACTGCTCTCATGCTACTGCTTCGCTCTGTTCTTTTCGCCCTCTTGCCCCTCGCTCCGCTGCTCGCTCGCACAGGGGGCAACCCAAATGTTGACATCTCCAAGGCCAGTTCCGACGGCCCGCATGTCTTCTATCGAGGCAGGAATATAGTGGTCAAAAGCATCGAACGGCAGGATACGGCCAACGTGGTGCGGGTGCAGTACCACACCAAGCGCGATGGCCTGAAGCTCACCTGCACCGTGCCCGAAACCGGCGACAAATTCAGTTTCCCGCTCCGGCACAACCTTCGGGTCGAAAAAGACCGCTTCGACCCAACCGACCGTATGCTCGTACTCTCCGACATCGAAGGCAATTTTGAAGCCTTCAAGATCATTCTGAAAAACGCCGGAGTTGTCAACGACCAGTTCCAGTGGACCTACGGCCCCAACCGCCTCGTGCTCGTGGGGGATTTTTTTGACCGCGGCCTGCACGTAACGGAAGTGCTTTGGCTTATCTACAAATTGGAAGCCGAGGCAGAGGCCGCTGGCGGTAAAGTGCATTTCCTCCTCGGCAATCATGAGGCTCTCAACCTCTGCGGCGAGTACGGCTATGTGCGCAACAAATACATCGAAAATGCCCAGCTCATCGGCGAGGACTATGGCTTGTGGTTCGACAATAACTCCGAACTCGGCCGTTGGCTGCGCACCAAAAACGCCGTCGAAAAAATTGGTGATCTCGTTTTTTGCCACGGCGGTATTAGCCCAGAATTGGCCAATTCCACCCTCTCGCTGAGTGACATCAACGAAATCGCCCGGGCCTACATCGGCACGCCCTACAACAAAATGACGGACTCCCTTGCCCAGTTCGTGTTCAACCCCAACTTCGGAATTCTGTGGTTTCGAGGAGCGTCAAAAAATAAAATCAGCACTCAGGACATGGACAGCGCCCTGAAGTTTGTCGGGGCACAACGCATCGTGGTGGGGCATACGCTGGTGCCAGACATCACGGCCCTGTACGACGGGCGGTTGATTTGCATTGACTTGCTCCACGACGAAAACCTCCGGATCGGTGTTTTGAAAACCCTGCTCATCGAAAACGGTGCCATGTACAACCTCCACAGCACGGGCCAAAAAAACAGCGTAGTCACCGTCAAATTCACCGGTCGGGAAAATGCCGGAGGGGGGCAGTGAAGGGTAAAAAAGATTTTTCTCTTTCTTCCAAGGCCGTTACCTTTGCCCGACTTTTACTAACAGCAGAAACGTTTCTACCCGCCCGGTAGGAACGTTTCTGTTTTTTCTGTACTATACCTAACTTAATATCCAAGCTATGGCCAATTACACATACCTGACGCAGACAGGCTACGACAAGATCAAGGGCGAATTGGAAGAACTCAAGACCGCAGGCCGGGCTGAAGCCGCGCGGGCCATTGCAGAGGCCCGTTCTCAAGGCGACTTGTCCGAAAACGCCGAATATGATGCCGCAAAAGATGCCCAAGGGATGCTAGAAATGAAAATCAATGACCTTGAGACCGTTCTTTCCAACGCACGGGTGTTGGATGAAAGCCAGTTGGACGATTCCAAGGTGGCCATCCTGTCCAACGTCACCATCATAAATATGAAAACGGGCAAGGAAATGACTTACAAGTTGGTTTCCGAAACCGAAGCCGACACCAAGCTGATGAAAATCTCGGTCTCGTCGCCCATCGGCGCAGGTCTGCTCGGCAAGGAACGCGGCGACATCGCACGCGTCCAAACCCCCGGCGGTTCCCTCGAATTCAAAATCCTCGACATTTCAATTGGTTAGAAGGTTGGAGGGTTAGAAGGTTTCTGGTTGTTCAACCGCCCAACAAACCAGCCTCCCCCTAACCCTCCAACCTTCTAACCCTCCAACCTTCCAACCAATTTATGACCATTTTCACGCGTATCGTCAATGGCGAAATTCCCTGCCACAAGGTAGCCGAGACCACCGACTACTTGGCTTTTCTGGACATTCGCCCCCAGGCTCTGGGCCACACTTTGTGCATTCCCAAACAAGAGGTGGACTACATCTTCGACCTCGAAGACGACCAGTTGGCTGGCCTCCTGGTTTTTTCCAAAAAAGTGGCCAAGGCGCTGCGGCAGGTCGTGCCCTGCAAACGCATCGGTATTGCCGTGGTAGGCATCGAAGTACCGCACGCCCACGTACACCTGATTCCGCTGAATTCAGTGTCTGACATGGCGTTCAAAACACCGTTGGATATCCCCGCAGCCGAAATGGCTGAACTTGCTGCCAAGATCGCCGCGCTGGTTTGAGCCACTCCGCCCGACAGGCCGATGCCCCCAAGGCCGTTCCTCAACTCTTTTTTCGTGAAAACAGCCTGCTTTTTTCTCCTGCTTGCACTCTTCTCGTGTCCGCGTACACAAACCGACACGGCAGCGCCTGCTCCCGTATTAAGCAACTTACCCGTTTGGGGCAAAATAAACGGCCTGACCCTTGTGGCCCCGCCAGAGCCGTTTCCCGAAAATCCCATGCCCGCCGCCGCTCAGGCTGGCGGTAATTGGATCGCCGTGGTGCCCTACGCTTTTACACGCGTTGGCACACCCACCGTGCGGTATCAGGAGGAGGGTTGGCAATGGTGGGGCGAACGGCCCGTGGGCGTTCGCGAAACCATACGATTAGCGCACGAAGCCGGGATTCGGGTTATGCTCAAGCCGCAAGTATACGTCCCGCGTTCGTGGACAGGCTCCCTGACTTTCGATACGCCCGACCAGTGGGCCGCCTGGGAAAACGATTACGAACGCTATATCCTGCGCATGGCCCGACTGGCCGATTCCACCGGAGTTGACCTGTTTTGCCTTGGCACGGAGTTCCGAAAATCCGTGGAACAACGCCCGGATTTTTGGTTTTCCCTGATAAAAAAAGTGCGGGCAGCCTTTCCGGGCAAATTAACATACTCGGCCAACTGGGACGATTGGCAGCAAGTCCCCTTTTGGAAAGAACTTGACTTCATCGGGCTAAGCGGCTATTTTCCACTGGTAGAGGCCGATACGCCCGCCGTGACCGCGCTGAAATCCGCCTGGAAGCCTATCGTGTCCGACCTCAGTGCGTTCAGCAAACAACAAAACAAACCCGTGCTGTTCACTGAATTCGGCTACCTCAGTGTGGATGGTGCCGGCTGGCGAAACTGGGAACTGGAGCGCGGAATCGAAAACCGCCCGATCAATGAACAGGCCCAGGCCAACTGCATTGAAGCGCTGCTCACCACCTTTCAGGCTGAAAAATGGTGGGCTGGCGGTTTCCTCTGGAAGTGGTTTCCCAATATGCGCGGCCACGAAGGCTATCCCGAACGAGACTATACCCCGCAGGGGAAACACGCCGAATCGGTGTTGCAAAAATGGTATGGGCGGACGAAATGATGGCATCACGAGTGTTTTTTACTTGCCCCCTTGCCACAATACTTTCCCGCTCCGCACTTCCCCATTTGGGAAAAACACCTCTAACAGGTACAGCCCGTTGGCCAGCCCGTCGCGTTGCAGATACAGCCCAGGCACTTCAGCTGCGTACTCGCGTACCAAGTGCCCGAGCGGGTCGTACAGCCGCACCCGCGCATCGGTTTCCAACGGCAGGTACAAGCGGTCGGTAGCCGGATTGGGGAAAACGTAAAGCAGGCGCTTGCCGTCCGGCTCGACGGTAGCCACAGGCACGAAATTTAGCCCGAGCGTGTGGAACACCGTGTTGGTCAGTACCACCGAGTTGATGTCAAAGTAGATGCCCGCACGGTTTTCGATGACCGAGCCGATCGGGTTGTCGCGTTTTTGCTCAATGTCGAACCGAACAAAACCATGCGAGGCAGGCTCGTTGACAAAAGAATCGGGCAGCAGGATGTTGTCGAAACGAACGGTCAGGTATCCCGGACCTTCGAGCGTCCAGGTGTACGGGTGACTGGCAGCACCCATGCGCAACGTGCCGGGGTTGAGCAGGGGCGAGAGCGTGTCCCGCAGGACAACGAGAAAAGCCGTATCGTTACCGGTATTTTGGAAACCCAGTTGGTAGCTCAGCGGGGTGTTGGGTTCGATCAGGTGGTTGTCAGAAAAACCGAGCGGAAAGCCTAATTTTTCGTTCGGGTCGTAGGAGGCCACCACGAGCCGGCACTCCAAGTCGGTGAACGGGTTGCCGTCTTCGTTCATAAAGGCCAGCAGTTGGCTGGGCGTGTTCAGGCCGTTGCAATCGTCCAAGGCGATATTCGGTATGCGCGGCACCGGGTGCCCCGGCTCCTGCCGGGCTGAGATGCGGTAGGTCTTGCCGTCGGCGTACACAACTTCCTGGATCGTGGCCCCCGGCTGAAAACCCGTCGGGATCGTGCCCGTGCGCATGATGACCATGTCGTCAATCACGATGTACGGCAGTTCCTCGGTGGTGGAGCCTATGCCGGCGTTGCGCAGGTTGAGGTAAATGGAGTCGCCGGTGCATTGCACGTCGGCTTCGATTTGAGCGCCTGACCAGGGTTCTTGCTCATGCAAACACACGGTGTCGGGGTATATGCGTGCCTCCACGCAGAGGTGCTCGCCGATGACCGTGGTGTCGCAAATGGCTTCCATGGTAAGTTGGATATTTTTGCAGTCTCCCGGAGCGATGTCGCCGAGCGGGATCACGAGCGTGTCGCCGCTGAGAGTGTACGGCTCGGAAACGTCCAGGATGACAAGCCGGTCGTCCACCAGCAAGCGCAGCACGGCATCGGTGGCAGCGGCCCCGCCGATGTTGCAGTTGTACACCGACCAAATGCCCGGCCGACACGGGCGCGTCAGGTCGGCGGCCACATCGGTGTACAGTACGGGGCAATTGAGCAGCGGCTGCAACACGAATGCCGAGCCAGCCCCCTGCGTAGTGGGCAGTATGACCACCGTGTCCGTGTTGTTACACACCTGCCACACACCTGGCGGCGGCAACACGTCGAGGATATAGGTACCTGTATCCACATTCCCGAAGGAAAAAAATCCGAAAAGCCCGTTGCTGGTGGTGTAGAGCGTGTCGGTGCCGTTTCGTACGGCACGCACGGTAATCTGAGGCATATTGAATAGCCCCGCGTTCGCTATGCAGTCGTTGTTGGAATCCAGCTGCAAACTGCCCGTGAGCTGGTGGTCGGCGTACACACAGGGCAGGGTGTCCACGGTGACCACGGTGGTACACGTACCGAAAATCGGATCGCCGTACTGGTCTTTGGCAAAATTGCCCAGCGAGTCCATCTGGTACACCTGAAGCCACACCGTCAGTGGCTCGCTGCTTCCGTACCCCTGCTCGCAGCAGTAGATTTTGATTGAGTCTTTTTCGCTGATGGCCTGTTCGAACTCACTCGGAAAATGTGGGAATGGGTCAATGTTCCAGTCGCATTCCGGGTGTCCTTTGACGGGGTTGAGTGCGTTGACACAGTCGCTGTACGGGGCGGTACGTCGCCCGGTAATAAAAATGCTGCCGCAATTGTCGGACGAGCCGTTGTTCAGGAGGGAGACGGGAAACCATCCCACCTGCGCGTTGTAGCAGTCGTTCGGGTCATCGGCCCCCAAGGTCACGACCACGTTGGTGGCACAGTTGGCCACGGGCGCGATAGTGTCCCACACTGCCACCGAAAACGAACAGGTCGCCGTATTGCCCGCGATGTCGGTGACCAAAAAAGCGTTCACGCTCTTGCCCACTGGAAACGCCTCGCCGGATGCATAGCCCGCTGTTTGGCTGAGCGTCCAGCCGGGATGGTCGTCGGTCACGGTCACGGAGTATGCATGGGGCACGGTGCAGCTGCTGCCCGTCAAAAAAAGTGTGCCGTTGGCCGGGCAGGTGATCTGCGGCACGCTGTCGGCCACGGACGAAAAGTTTGCGGCTCGCAGCACGCCGAGGATTTTTGGGGTTTCGGCGCTTGCAAAAACGGCCAGACTGATCAGCAACAGGAAGGAAAGGATGGTACGCATAGGATTACCGTTGTGTTTTTTCTAATTATGAAGGCTTGGTGGAGCAATTATTTCAGGACAAAAGTCCGGTGGTGGATTTTGTTATTTTTGCACATTATTATGGGATTATCAATTTTTATTTTTGCCGATTGTTACGAAACGTGATAAAAAAAGTGTCACCAAGACCTGTTACTGTCAAGCCTTGACGGTAATGGGCTTCTGTGACACCATTTTTTTGCCGAAAAAAATACAATTATCAAATGACCGGAACATTCCTTTTCGAGATTTGGAAGGCTATTCTCCCCTCCGAGCACCGCCAACTTTTGCAATTTTTGCAAAGCCCGCTGCACAACCAGCGGGCCGACGTGCTGGCGCTGACGCGTTTGTTGGCGCAAACTTCGCCCGCCGAGCTCGAACGATTGGACAAGCGACAGGCATTCGACCTGATTTATTCGGGGCAACCGTTCGACAACCTGCGGTTCAACCACCTCTGTTCGTTTCTGGTGCATCGCCTCGAGGCTTATCTGGCCTGGAAGGAGTGGACAGACGACGCATCCGGCCACGACCTGCTGCTTTGCCGCGCCCTGCGGCGGCGCGGGGCCAATGCGCACTTTGTCCGCCGGGCCGCCCGACTGGCTCGCGACCTGGAACAACAGCCGCTGCGCAACGCTGCTCACCACCTCACACGGTATCTGCTGGAGCGCGAGCGGTACGAGCACAAGGTGCTGCACGAGCGCGAAACGCCGGCACTGTTTTCGGGCGTGACCGACCTGCTCAATCATTTTTTTATGCTGGAAAACCTGCGCTGGGCGGGCACAGGACTGGCCTTGCAAGCGCGGTACGGGGCCACAAACCCCCTGCCGTTCGCCGGGGGCGTACTGGAACAGGCCGAGCGTGCCGACCCCGACCGGCATCCCGAATTGGCCATCATGCACCTCGGTTACCAAACCCTTCTCGACGTGGAAAACGAGGCCAACTTTCAGCGGTTGAAATCACTCATCACGGAAAAAGGCGACCTGTTCAGCCCGCCCGAAAACCGCGACCTGCACTTGCTGGCGATCAATTTTTGCCTGCGCCGCCACAACCGCGGCGAACGCCCCGCGTATACCCGCGAGGCCCTCGAACTGTACCGGAGTGCCCTTGACAAGGGGCTGCTTTTTGAAAACGGCCTGCTGCAAAAATTTACGTTCAACAATATCCTGCGCTTGGCCTGCATCGCTGGCGAGCGGGACTGGGCGCTGCGTTTTCTTGAACAAAACCAACACTACCTGCCCGCCGACGACCGTGCCAATACGTACCGATTCAACCTCGCCTGCTGGCACTACCTCGGCGGCGAATATGCCCGCGTGCCGGGCCTGCTGCAATTGTTCGATTTTTCCGACCGCGACACCCAGCTCAGCGCCCGCCAAATGCTCCTGCGCTGCTATTTTGAATTGGAAGAATGGCAGGCTCTGGACTCACTCCTGAAAAGTTTCTACTCCTTCTTGCGCCGCCGCCACGACATCGGCTACCAACGGGCCATGTACCTGAACCTCATCAAATACACCCGAAAACTGATGGCCGCTCCGCGCACACGCCGCAAAGCCGAGGCGCTGGCTGAACGAATCCGGGCAGAGCAGCACGTGGCCGAACGGGAGTGGTTGTTGGGGAAGGTGTTGCGTGGTTGATTTATGAAAGCTACCGTTCCCAACAGCTTGCGTGTGGTCGCCTTTCAGTAATTTTGCTTTCAAATCGCCACCTATCCTGAAACGGTTCTTTTGGTTCCTTTTTTTTGCCCTTTTTTGCCCCTTTCTGTCCAGTGGCCAAAAGGGCGCTGATGCCCAAGCCTTGGGAGGCCTGCCGCCTGGAAAGCGATGGCTTGCCTTGCTCGAGTCGGATTTACGCATGCTCGACTCCGCAGCGTTTGTGACTCGGTATCGGTATCTGGCCGAGGTGGTCGCCCGCGAACGAGACGACAAATCAGGTTGGGTACTGGACTTCTTGCGGTTCAAAAACCGAAGGGCACTGAAGATCAAACGGGAACACGTTTTGTCCTTGCTGGCCGATCTGGAAGCTAGGGCCGTTAAGGAAGATTGGCCCGTTGAGGCGCTCGTGGCGCGGCACTACCTCCATTTCGAGCAGCTGGATACGAAGCAGACTTCCCACGAACAGCATTACGCATACCTGCTGGATGAATTTGCCCAGATGCAGGAACTGGGCATGAAGCAGTTTCGGTGCTACGACGTTCCCGACCTGATGTATCACTCGGGGGAGTTCATGTTCAAGTTGGAAGACCACGAAAAGGCACTTCAGTTCCTTCTTGTAGGCGAGCGGTTTTTGACACCCTTGAAAACGCGACACCATACGCTGGTACTGACGTTGAACCACATCCAATCCATTTACCAACAGCAAAACGACTACGAAAAGGGCATCAAGTACGCAAAAAAAATCCTCCGTCTCACAGACACTCTCCGGGCGAATGATCCCGGTGTGTTGGAATTTTGCTACTTCTGGCAGAGCCTGACCACCATTGACATCGCTTCCATGCTGATCCAGCAGCGGAAATTTGCCGAAGGCGAAGCCTTTGCTGACACGGGTTACCAGATGATGGCCTCTAACCGGGCAAGCCGCCCGGAATCCTTTTTGGAAGGCAATTTCGATGCACTAATGCCGCTGATTTCCATTAAATTGGAACTTAACAAAATCGCCGAAGCAGAGGCCCTCATCCTGCAAGCCGACGGTATTTGGGAAAAGATTGGGCACCAAGAGTTTAATTATTTTAAGGCTATCCGACTATGGGAGGCCCATGCACGGCTGGCAGAGATAAACGGCGATTTTGCGGCTTCAATACGATACGAGCGCTTAGCCAAGCCTTTGCAAGATAGCCTTGACCGCCGCACCGATGCCCGCAGATTGGAAAAGATCAAGCAGCGGATAGATGCCCGCAAATACGCCGAAAAAATCCGTCAGATCGAAAGCGAAAAACAGGCCCAAGCCCGTCTTCTTTATGCCGCGTTGCTCGGGCTGTTGCTTGTGGCTGCTTTTGCACTGTGGAACTACCGCAGGCTGCAGAACAACCGCCAACAAACCGTGGCTGCTCTGGAAAAAGCCGGGCAGGCTGAAAACCAACGCTTCAAAACGGAACAAGCCACAGATGAGCGCGGCCGGCTGATTCAGCAACTACTGCGCCGTACCATACTCACCGAGCAGGACTGGGTGGAGTTTCAGGAGCTGTTCGAAAGGGTGTACCCGAATTTTATTCAGGACCAAAAAACGCGGCACCCGGATGCCACGCCCGCCGAGCTGCGCTACTTGGTTTTGGAAAAACTCGGCCTCAACACCCGCGCAATGGCCGGAATGTTGGGCGTATCGGACGGCACCATACGCCAAACCCGTTTTCGGCTGCGGAAGAAGCAATTGTAACGCTTTTGTAACGCCTGGCTTACGAGCCTTCTCGTACCCTTTTTGCTCCTTTGCTGCTGCCCATGGAGCCTCGTTTTTTAATAAAAATCGTCTCGTGAAAAAGTCTGTACACCAACACGCCCCCACGCTGGCGGCCATTTTGCTGATTGCCCAATCGGCATTTTCCAACACCTACACCGTCACCAACACCGCTGACATCGGTGCTGGCTCGCTCCGGCAAGCCATCACCGATGCCAACGCCAACGCGGGGGCCGATATCATCCAGTTCAACATCGCTGGCGGCGGCCCTTGGAGCATCGCGCTCGGCTCGGCACTGCCCAACCTGACCGGGCCGACCACGATAGACGGCACCACTCAGCCAGGCTTTGTGAGCGGCACCCAGTCCACCTACGTTAAGGTCGGCACGGCGTTCACCGGTACTATTTTCTCGGCGAGCAACGTGACGGGCATCACCATCAAGGGCCTCGACTTGTCGCACAGCAGTCCGCGCAACGGAGCGGGGATTGGTTTAGGCACTTGCAGCCAGACGTTCATCCTCGACAACTTCATCCGCAACCGCCGCACGGGCATTTCCATCAATGGCGGGCAAGACCACACGGTGCAGAACAACGACCTGCTCGCCTCCGGCGAAAACACCAATGAAACCTGCATTTACCTCGGCAACATCACCCCCGGCAGTATCCCCTCTGGCATCGCCATGAACGGCAACAAGTTCGGCGGCAACGCCAACATGGGCTTCCGGTTTGATAACATGAACAACCTCGTCATCGGCGATGCGTCGGTGAGCGGCGCCAACATCGTTATTGAAGACAACAGCGGCTTCACCGCGATGGGGTTGGCCGGACAATTTATGTTGTGGTTCAACAACTGCAACAACATCACCATAGACAACGTGGACCTCTCCTGGTTAGGCGGCGGCATATCGAACTCACACGGCGTTATTTTCAGCAACGCGGTCACCAATAGCACGTTTACCGTTAAAAACTGTAGCATCAAAAACCGCTACGGCGGCATCCAAATCGGCAACGGCAAAGACGTAACCATCCAGAACAACGACCTGCGCGGCAGCGGCCACGAAAACAGCTACGCGGTCAACCTCAGCAACATCACCGAGGCCAACGTAAATGGCGGTATCCTGATGAGCGGCAACACGTGGGGCCGCAATACCGGCGTAGCCGAAAGCAACGGCGGCCTGCGCCTCAGCAACACCAACAACCTGATCATCGGCGACGAAAATACAGGGGTACACATCAAAATTGAAGACAACAGCGGCTTCAATACCATCGCAGGCAACAACGCAGAGCGCAACCCGATGTATTTAGAAAACGTGTCCAACATCACGGTGGACAATGTGGATGCTTCCTGGTCGCTCGGCGGTGTCGTTGCCAGCATGGGCATTCGTATTCAGAATACCGGCTCCAACGGCAGCATCACGATCAAAAATTGCAAGGTGCAAAACCGTTACTACGGCATGTATTGCAGCGACGGCAAGGACTACACCATCACCGGCAACGACCTGCGCGGCAGCGGACATGAAAACCTCTATGCCCTCTACCTCCTGAACATCGCCGAAGGCATGATCCCCGGCGGCGTATCGGTCAGCGGCAACCTTTGGGGCCGCAACACCGGCGTAGCCGAAAGCAATGGCGGCCTTTACATCGCCGACATGAGCAACCTCGTCATCGGCGACGCTACCACCGGCGTACACATCAAAATCGAAGACAACAGCGGCTTCAACACCATTGCGGGCAATGAGGGAAGTTACCGCGGCGCCCTCTTGCTTGATCGGGTGAGCAACATCACGGTGGATAATGTGGATGCATCCTGGTCGCTCGGCGGGATCACCAATTCCTTCGGCATTTTTGTGCAAAATGAATCTACC
The DNA here is from genome assembly GCA_040080915.1 of Saprospiraceae bacterium. Classification (GTDB taxonomy): domain Bacteria; phylum Bacteroidota; class Bacteroidia; order Chitinophagales; family Saprospiraceae; genus M3007. The sequence goes on along the minus strand of JBEBHD010000004.1, from coordinate 37,100 downwards.
ATCTATTCCGGCCAAACGACCTCCCACCGCAATGTCACCATCAAAAACTGCGATTTTCGCAATCGCGGCATAGGTATCCGTATCCGGGGAGGCAAGGATTACACGGTAACCAACAACGACCTGCGAGGCTGCGGCGAACATGGCCACCATGCGCTGCAACTCATCAATATCCAAGCGGGCACCCTCACCGGCGGCATCCTGGCCCACACCAACAAGTTCGGCACCGGCGCATCGGCCATCAACGGCGGCATCTACATCCAACAGATGAATGACCTCACCATCGGCGATGCCGCCACCGGCGGCAACATCAAAATCGAAGACAACAGCGGCCTCAACCAAATCGTCGGAAACGACGTGAACAGCCGCGGCGCTCTTTACCTCAACACGGTCAGCAACGTGACGGTGAACAGCGTGGACTGCTCCTACGCCACCGGCGGGCAGGCCGGAAACTCCTGGGGCATCCGCGTTTCCAACACCGCTTCGAACTCGAATATTTCCATCCTCAACTGCCTTGCGGGCAACCGCGGGCGCGGCATTTGGGTGGACAACGGGCGCGACTACACCATCACCGGCAACAACATGGTGGGCAGCGGCAACGGCAACCCGGCTTTTGAACTGAGCAACATCATTCCCGGCAGCCTCACCGGCGGTATTCTGGCCAGTGGCAATACCTTCGGAACGCCCAGTTTCAAACGCGGCGTGGTGATCCAAAACATGCGCAACCTGCTCATCGGGGACGAAAATGTGGCGGGTGCGAACTTCGTGCTGGAAGATGCCTGCGGCCTCAACCTTTGCCAGGGCGACGGCTACAATCAAAACCACGGCGCGTTATTTCTCGGTGGCGTGGACAACGTGACGGTGGATAATGTGGACTGCTCCAAATCCACTGCAGGGCAAGGCAACTCTTACGCAATTTATGTCGCAAACGGCGCCAACAACCAGAACGTAACCATCAAAAACTGCAAAGCTGACAACCGCCAGCGGGGTATCTACTGCACGGGGGGCAAGGACTACACGGTGCAAAACAACACCATCACCAACAGCGGTTCGGACGGCGAAGCCTGCGCCCTCGATTTCCGCAACGTCACTGCTGGAACGCTTACCGGCGGCGTTTTGGTGAGCGGCAACACCTTCGGCAACGTGCCCATCTCCGCCAACACCAGCCGGGCCGGGGTACGCTTCGACAACATGCGCGACCTCTACATCGGCGATGCCACCACGGGCGGCAACGTCAAACTCGAAGATGGCAGCGGCCTCACCGAAGTGGGTTTTGACCTCAACAGCGCCTACGTCGTGCTCAACCTCAACAACATCAGCAATTCCACCCTAGACAACCTCAATCTCTCGTACACCGGGACCAACCAGGTCGGCAACGCCATCCGGTTGAGCAATGGGGCTTCGCAGGGCACGGTCACCATCAAGGACTGCACGATCAACAAACGCCGCTTAGGCATCTACGTCGGCGGCGGGCGCGACTACACCATCACGGGCAACAACCTCACGGGTACCGGTCAAAACAGCAGTAACGACATCAACAACGGCGGCCCCGCTGTCTGGCTCAACGGCCTTGTAAAAGGCACTCTCGACGGCGGCATCGCCATGAGCGGCAACACCTTCGGCGGTGCCAATGCCAACGGTGCTTTGCGCATTGATGACATGCGCGGCTTCACCATCGGCGACGCAGTGAGTGATGACATCCGGTTCGAGGATGGCACCAGCGGGCTGACCGATGTGGGCAACAATGGCAGCAGCAACGATTTTGTCCTCTTCCTCCGTCAGATCGCTGACGTGACGGTGAACAGCGTGGATCTCACCCGCTCCGGCGGGAGCCAATTCGGCGGCGGTATCCGGGTAGAAAACGGCAACGGCAACAAAACCGTCAGCCTGACCAACAACAGCGTGGGCAACCGCCGCACGGGCATCTTCATCTTCGGCGGCAGCGATTACACCGTGACGGGCAACACCCTGACCGGCAGCGGCCTAAACGATGTCGAACCCGCCTTGTATTTCAACGGCATCACAGCCGGTTCGCTGCCCGGCGGCCTCTCCGTCAGCGGCAATACCTTCGGCGGCACGAACGCCAATACGGCCGTGCGTTTTGAAAGCCTGAAAGACATTGTGATCGGCGACGCATCTGTGGTGGGTCGCAATGTGACTTTGGAAGATGGCAGTTCGGGTCTTTCGACGGTGGGCAACAACGCCACCAGCAACGAGTCGGTGTTGTTTTTCAGCAACCTGACCAATTCCTCCATCAACAACGTGGACCTAACCCGCACCGGCGGCACCCAGTTGGGCCGGGGCATTTATGTGGCCAACGGTTTGGCTGCCTATCCTTTCAGCATCACCAACTGTGCCGTAGGCAGTCGCCGCACGGGGATTTACATCAACGGTGGCAGGAATTATACGGTACAAAACAATACCCTGACGGGCTCCGGCAACAACTCGGGCGAACCTGCGCTGTACCTCAATTCCCTCACGGCCAACAGCAACTTGCTCATCAATGGCAACACCTTCGGCGGCACCAATTTCAATACCGGGATTCGGGTGGAAAACACCAGCGACCTGCTGATTTCTGACGGTACGGTGAGTGGTACGCACATCGGTGTTACCACCGCCAATGGCTTGGGCAACGCCACCGGCTACGCCTTGTACTTAGCCAACCTGACCCGGACGAAGGTGCAAAATATGGACCTGTCGTTTCCCACGACCACCAGAACGGGTACGGGTATTCAGGTCACCACCAACGGCGGCACCACCGCTCAGGTGGAAATGAAATCCCTGATCGTGAAAAACCGCGTGGACGGCATCAACATCGCCAGCGGTGCCAGCCACAGCGTGAAATGCAGCGATTTGTCGGACAACTCCGACGGGCTTGAGATCGCTTCCAGCGTAACTAATTTCATTTGTGAGCAAAATTCCTTTGTCGGAAACATCGGCTTTGCCATCAATTCGGCGGCCACGATCACCGCTGAAAACAACTACTTCGGTGGCGGCGCACCCGGCGGCGGCGCAAACGGTGTCACCGGGTCGGTGGATGCCACCCCGTTCCTGACATCGGCCCCAGCCAACTGCCCCACCACCCTGGCAGCTTTCCTGGAGTTGAAAGGCAACCAAAACCTGATCCTCAACGGCTCGACGACACCCGGCACGGTCAATTACACGGATTTCGGTTCGGTGAAAACCAGCACGCCCATCACCCGGACGTTTACGATCAACAACACCGGCGGCGTAGCGCTGAATGTTACCTCCATTTCTTTTACCGGCGGCAACGCGGGCGATTTCTCAGCAACCGCCCTCACACCAGCCTCCCCGGTACCGGCAGGCGGCTCGGCCACTTTTACCATCACCTTCACGCCCGGTGCTACGGGCCTGCGCAGCACCACGCTGAGCATTGTGAACGACGACCCAAACAACAACCCGTTTACTGCAGCACTCCAAGGCACGGGCAAAAATGTATTGGTGGTCACCAAAACGGACGACACCAACGACGGCGTGTGCGATGCCGACTGCTCCTTGCGCGAAGCCATCACCGTCGCCAACTCCAACTCAGATGCCGATGTGATCGAATTCAACATCGGCGGCGGCGGGACGCAGACTATTACCCACACCACTGCTTTCCCCAACATCACCCAGCCGCTGACCATTGACGGCAGCAGCCAGCCGGGCTTTGCCGGTACGCCGCTCATCACGGTAAACTCCAACAGCAGCCTCACCACCTTCACTGCTACGAGCGTTACGGGACTGACCATCAAATACATGGACCTCTCCCGCCCGATCGCCAACTACGACGGCAGCGGGATTATCGTGAGCAGTTGCAACGAGGTGTTCATCCTCAACAACATCATCAAAAACCGTTTTATCGGCATCCAATCGAACGGCGGCCGTGACCACACCATCCAAAACAACGACCTGCGGCAAACCGGCATAGACGCGAACAGCCCCGCCATTTACCTCAATGGCCTGACTGCCCGCGATGTGCCGGGCGGCATCAAAATGAGCGGCAACCTCTTCGGCGACGCGACGGGCAACAACCGCAGCCGCTTTGGGGTGCGCATCAACACCATGAGCAACCTGCTCATCGGCGATGCATCAGTTGCCAATGCCCACATCACCATCGAGGACGGCAGCGGTATGGCTTCTACGGGGACGGGCGAAAACTATTGCCTACTCCTCAACAACGTGTCGAACACCACGGTGGACAACCTCGATCTGACGGCCACCACCTACGGCTATCAGGGCTGGGGCCTGGTGGTGTCGAACACCGCCGACTACGGCAATGTGACGGTCAAAAATTGCAAAATCAACACTCGCTACTCGGGTATTTACTGCGCGAGCGGCAGGGATTACACCATCCAGAACAACGACCTGCAAAAGACCGGCCTGGATGTCAACCACCCTTCCCTGTGGGTACAAAACATTACGCCCGGCACATTGCCTACCGGCATTTTGGCCAGCGGCAACACTTTCGGCGATGCCAGTGGCAACAACCAAAGCCGCTTCGGCATCCGCATCAGCAACATGAGCAACCTCGTCATCGGCGACGCTTCGGTGTCGGGAGCACACATCACCATTGAGGACGGCAGCGGTATGGCCTCCACCGGTACGGGCGACAACTACTGCCTGTACTTAGACAACGTGTCGAACACGACGGTGGACAACCTTGACCTGACGGCCACCACTTACGGATATCAGGGCTGGGGCGTAGTGGTACAAAACTCTGCCAGCAACAGCCACGTGACCATCAAAAACTGCAAAATGAATAACCGCTACTCGGGTATTTACTGCATCGGCGGCAAGGACTACACCATCACGGGCAACGACCTAAAAAACGCGGGCAACGACAACACCCGCGCCGCCCTTTACCTCAGCGGTATCCGCCCCGGCACGCTCCCGGCGGGTGTAGTGGCCAGCGGCAACCTCTTCGGAACGGGTACTTCGCGTACCGCCCTGCGCGTAAGCGACATGGACGGCCTGCTCATCGGCGATGCCGGAGTGGTTGGCGCACACATCGTCATGGAAGATGCAAGCGGTGCCAACTCAATGAGCACCGACGGCGACAATGCAGTGATTTACCTCAACGCCGTTTCCAACCTCACGGTGAATGACGTGGACATTTCGCGCAGCGCAAGCGGACGCACAGGCGTGGGCATCTGGGTAGAAAACAGCGGCAGCACGGTTTACCGCAACCTCAGCATCCTGAACTGCAAAATGCAGCAGCGCGACATGGGCCTCTACATCAGCGGCGGCAAGGACGTGACGGTGACCAACAACGACATGCGTTACTCCGGATCCTATCAAGACCGCCCGGCTTTATGGCTCGGCAATATCCAGTCAATCAGTTTGCCCGGCGGTGTTTCCCTGAGCGGCAACAAATTCGGCGGCACATTCAACGGAGCCACGTCTCAATCGGGCATCCAATTCGCCAACATGCGCGACCTCGTCATGGCCGACGCGGCTGCTCCAGGCGTCAACATCGTGCTGGAAGACAACTCCGGCCTGAACGACGTGTATGGCGACGAGGTAAGCATTCGCGGCGTACTATACCTCAACAACGTGCGCAACGCGCAGCTGACGAGTATTGACCTTTCCAAAATGACCGCCGGACAAGGCACTTCGTTTGCCCTGAAAGTCAACGCCGGCATCAACGTCAGCGTATTCAACGGCAAAGGCAGCAACCGCTACCACGGCTACTATTTCGAAGGAGGGCGCGACATCACGGTGACGGGCAACGACCTGACTGGCAGCGGCAACCAGCGCGATTACCCCGCTCTGCGCTTTAGCAATGTGCAGCCCGGCAGCATCAACACGACCAACGGCATCACCGCCAGCGGCAACCTCTTCGGCGGGGCCAATGTGCGCACCGGCCTGCGCATTGACAATGCCAAAAACCTCCTCATTGGCGATGCCTCCGTCATCGGCGCGCACATCGTGCTGGAAGATAACAGCGGCCTGAACAACATCACGCAGGGCGACGGCAACAGCGAGCATCCGGCCATTTTCCTCAACACCGTCAGCGATATTACGGTGGACAATGTGGACGCTTCCCGCCCCAGCGGCCAGGATGCCGGCGGCATTTGGGTCAACAACAGCATCACCAACAGCAACATCACCATCAAAAACTGCAACTTCAACCGCCACCGCCGCGCCATTTACTGCACAGGCGGCAGGGATTATACCATACAAAACAACACCTTGCTCAACAGCGGCGGCGCGAACGACCAGCCCGCCATTTACCTGCAAAACATCCAGCAGGGCAGCCTCACGGGTGGCATTCTGATGAGCGGCAACACCTTCGGCGGTACGTCATCGTTCGGCGGCATTCGTTTTGAAAACATGCGCGACCTGAGCATCGGCGACGCAAGTACCGGCGGCAACGTGAAAATCGAAGACAACAGCGGCCTCAACAACATGGGCGGCAATAGCGGTGGTAACAGCGCCTATTACGTGCTCCATTTCGTCAATGTAAACAACGCGACGGTGGACAATGTGGACCTCTCGCGCCCGGTCGGCGCGACCCCGGCACAGGATCTTACCGGTATTCGTATAGACAATGGCGCATCCTACGGCCCCATCACCATCAAGGACTGCGACATCAGCCGCCACCGCGTAGGTATTTCCGCTCAGGGCGGGAAAGACTACACCGTGACCGGCAACGATCTGCGCGGTTGCGGGGGCAGTTCCGACGATCCCGCCTTGTGGTTCAACAGCATTACCCAGCAGGACGGCACGGTGCCGATGGGCATCCTCGCCAACACCAATGTCTTTGGCACGGTCAACAGTGTCGTGTCCAACTGCGCCCTGCGCCTCGACAACCTCTGCGGTATCCGCATCAGCGATGGCACAGTGCCCAATTCGCACATCAAAATCGCGGCGGCCAGCGGCATCAAGGAAGTGACGGGTACGGGCGGTACTTACCCATCCGTGATTACCCTGCTGAACACCTCCGGTATGGCGGTGGAAAAAATGGACCTTGAGTTCACCGGCACCCAGACGGGTGCAGGCATCCGTTTTCAAAATTCCAATGCCAGCCAATACAGCTTCAGCATCAAAGACAACATCTTGAAAAACCGCCGCATGGGCGTGTACGTCATCAACGGCGCAGACTACACCATCACGGGCAACAACTTCTCGATGACCGGCGCTGCGGACGATGAACCGGCCATCCGCATGGAACACGTGGCGGAAGGCACGCTTTACGGCGGCGTGAGCATGAGCAGCAACACCTTCGGCGGCACGGGCGCAGCCTTCGGCCTGAAATTCGTGAACATGTCGAACCTGAAAATTTCGGACGGCTCGCTCAGTGGCACCAATGTGAACCTCGGCGCTCCTTCGGCAAACGGCCTGTACAACGTCACCACCGGCAACGTGCTGCACCTCTCGGGCATTTGCAACGCCACGGTGGGTATGCTGGACCTGTCGCGGGCGGGCCTCACGCGCCAGGGTACGGGCCTGCGCATGAACGCGGGCTTGGGCAACACCATTCAAAAAGTACTGGTGGGCAACCGCGACAAAGGCATCGAAATCGCAGGCGGCAGCAACAGCCAGAACTTCAACTGCAACACCCTTTTTGACAACAACTTCGGGATAGATGTCGTACTCGGCACCCTGACCAGCACCGCATTTGCCAACAACATCATGGATTGCAACGGCACGGGCCTGCGCAGCACCAGCACCTCCACGGTCGCCGCATCGAACAACTACTGGGGCACCGCCAACGGCTCCACCACTTCGGGTGGATCGGGCGACACCTACTCCGGTACGGTGACGGCCACGCCATTCCTCGCCACTGCTCCGGCTTGCGCCCAAACGCCGCCTGATCTGGAAACCAAAGGCAACAGCGTGGAAATCGTGGACGGCGACATCACGCCGAGTTTTTCAGACTACACGCAGTACTGCGCCGTCACCGGCCAAACGCAAACGCGCATGTATACCCTGAAAAATACCGGAAACGGCATCATGAACCTGACCGGGGCGACACCGGTCACGCTCAGCCCGGCCTCCGGCACACCGTTCAGCATCACCACCCAGCCCTCGGACGTGGAATTGTTGCCGGGTGAAACCACGACCTTCTCCATCCAGTTTGCGCCGGTGGCCCTGGGCACTTCCAATGTGACCCTCAACATCGCCAGCAAAGATTGCCGGGAAAACCCTTACAATTTTGCCCTCAAAGGACAGGGCTGTGTGGACATACAAGGCACCATCAGCGGCACGCAAGCCATTTGCGCCGGGTTGTCTGCCAACCTGACCGTCAACATCAGCGCGGGCCTCGCGCCTTTCGTGGTGACGCTGTCCGACGGCAGCGCCTTCACCGTCAACAACATCGGCGACAACACGGTGACGGTCAACCCAACCGCCACCACGACCTACACGATTTCCATGATCACCGACGCAAACGGCTGCTGCTCGACCAACACCGGCTCGGCCACCGTAACCGTCAATCCGCTGCCCACGCCCAACATCACCGTGAGCGAATCGTCGGGCCTGACCAACCACGACGGCATCATCTGTCAGGGTGCGACCGCCGTGCTGGACGGCGGTGCCTACGCCGCTTGGGATTGGAGCGACATGACTCACTTGCAAACCATCAGCATCACCGCCGCTGGCACCTACACCGTGACCGTCACCGACGTGAACGGCTGCAAAGGCACGGATACACAAGCGATTGTAGTGAACTCCAACCCCACGCCGACCATCACTGAAACCGACAACTCGGGCACCGCCAACGACAACATCCTCTGCGCAGGCGGCACGGCCACGCTGGATGCGGGTGTGTACAACGGCTATACTTGGTCGCCTTCGGGCAATACCCAGACCATCATGGTCAGCGCGGCAGGCAGTTACACCGTCACCGTCACCGACGGCAACGGCTGCACAGGCAGCGACGACCACGCCATCGCGGTCAATGCCCTCCCGGCGGCCACGCTGAGCGGGGCGTTGCTCGTTTGCCCTGGCACCACTTCGGCCCTGCTTGATTTGAACATCACCGCCGGCGTAGCGCCGTTCACGGTGGTATTGTCCGATGCCAGTTCGCACAATGTGGCGGCAGCGGGCGCGAGCCAGTTGACCGTCACAGTGACCGGCCCGGCGACCAACTCATTCACCATCACATCCATCACGGGGGCGGGCGGCTGCGCGGGCAGCGCGAGTGGCACGGCGACGGTGGACTTCGGCTCTGCCGGTGAAATCGAAGTGAGCGGCAATGGCACACCCATCACTGACGGCGACAACACGCCCGATCCGGCAGACCATACTGATTTTGGCTTGGTAGCCGTGGGCAATAATTTCACCCGCACCTTCACCATCACGAACAGCCACCCGACCTTGCCGCTCAATATTTCTGGCGTAACGATCACAGGATCAACAGATTTTACCCTGATGACCGCGCCTGCGAGCAGTGTGGCGGCCAACGGCGGCACGACCACGTTTGTCGTGAAATTTGCGCCAACGGCGCTGGGCCTTGCGTCTGCTACGGTGGTTTTGAACAGCGGCGACTGCGACGAGCAGCCGTATAATTTTGATGTACAGGGCAAGGGGGCGACCCCTGCTGCCGCGCTCAATTTTGACGGAATAGATGACTATATCACCACGGCAAACAATACAACACTCGACCTGAGCACACAAACCGTCGAGTTGTGGGCAAAACCGAGCGGTAGCGGCGACAATGATCTTTTGGTCGGCAAGCGCAACTACAATGGCACCAACAACAGTGATATCCGTTGGAGTATCCATTTTCAAAACGGCAACCAGGGTTTGTACTTCTACTCGCCTGCCGGCCAGGCGGTTTGGGCATATACTTTTACGCCAAACCAGTGGTACCATATCGCCATGGTCACGGATGCCACGTCTACCAAACTGTACATTGATGGAACGTTCATTTCTTCGAAGGCAACGACCATCAATTCACCCACCAATTTGCCCGTCATTTTTGGCGCATCCGGACCAAACTTTGAAGTCTTTCCCGGAAGCCTCGACGAAGTGCGCATCTGGAACACCGCCCGCACCTGCGACCAGATCAACCAACTGCGCAACTGCGAACTGACTGGCTCGGAAAGCGGCCTCATGGCCTACTACAAATTCAATCAGGGCTTCGCCGCCGAGGACAACACCACACCTCCGGTGAATACACTCACTGATGCAACGGCAAACGCCAACAACGGCACCCTAACCGGCTTTGCCCTGACTGGCGCGACCTCCAACTGGGTGACCCCCGGCGGCGTAATCACCGGCACGAGCTGCCCAGCTGTGACGGTTTCCGAAGCCGACGTGCAAGGCGGTTCGCCGCTTGTTTCCATCCTGGACGGCGACGCAACGCCTTCGACCACCGACGGCACCGATTTTGGAAACGTGGCCGTCAACGGCAGCCGCGCCCGCACGTTTACCATTTTCAACCCCGGAAATGACGCGCTGACCATCAACAGCATCACCTCCTCCAATCCAAAATTTACGATTGGCACACTTACTCCTGCCAGCCCAATTGCCGGACCAAGCGGCTCAGCGACCTTCACGGTGACCTTCAACCCGACGGCCTTGGGTGTGCAAAACGCCACGATCACCATCAACAGCACCGACTGCGACGAAGCAGCGTATGATTTTGTGGTGACGGGAACAGGCGCCACGCCGGGTGCGGCGCTTACGCTCGATGGAAGCGATGACTATGTAAACCTCGGTACCAGCGCCTTTGAGTTTGTAGGCAGTTATACCATTGAGACCTGGGTGAATGCAACTTTTGGAAGTTCTGGCAATTTCAGCCAGGCCGGTCGCATTATGGACAAAGGGGTAGCGGGTGGAGAAGGGCCAGACCTGGATCTTTTTGGTGGAATTCGTTTCATCTCGGCAAATGGAGGATCAGGGCAGTACTTCATAACAGCGCCAACCCAGGTGCCGGCCAATACCTGGAGCCATATTGCGGTTGCGATTGATGTTGCCAACCTGGTTGCGAAAATCTATTACAACGGCGCCTTGGTGAAAACACAGACGCTGCCTGGCGATGTGGCTGCAAACCCGACTTATAATCTTCTGTTGGGCGCAACGGATGGCGCCGGATCGGCGACCAATTTCTTCAATGGAAAACTGGATGAATTCCGGGTGTGGAACCGGGCGCTTTGCCAAAATGAAATACAGGCCCAGATGAATTGTGAACTGGCGGGAAGCGAGAGTGGGCTAATGATTTACTACAACTTCAACCAGGGTATTGCCGGCGACAACAACAGCGGACTCAATACAGTCAACGATGCGGCTACCGGTAGCGGCCATGGCGGTACCAACAACGGTACCCTCACTAATTTCACCCTCTCTGGCAGCAATTCTAACTGGACCGCGCCTGGCGGCGTAACCTCAGGGGTAAGTTGTCTGGCTTTTGTAGCTCCGGAAGCCGACGTGCGAGGCGGCTCCCCCTTGACGACCATCGCCGACGGCGACATCACACCTTCGACCACCGACAGCACCGACTTCGGATTGGTGGCCGTCAACGGCAGCCTTGCCCGCACGTATACCCTTTTCAATACCGGAAATGCGGCGCTGACGGTGAGTAGCATCACGTCTGATAATGCGAAATTCGTGGTAAGCGGCGCACCCACTTCGGTCGCAGCGGGCAGTTCGGCCAGCTTCACGGTGACCTTCTCCCCCACAGCCACGGCCACGCAAACGGCCACGATCACCATCAACAACGACGATTGCGACGAAGCGGTGTATGATTTTGCGGTGACGGGTAAGGGGGCGACGCCTGCTGCTGCGCTCAACTTCGACGGAACAGACGATTTTGTCTCCGTGCCAGATGCCGGTAGCCTCGACCTCGGATCCAGCCTGACGCTCGAAGCCTGGGTGAAACCCGAAAGTTTTTCCGTGTACAATATGATCATTGACAAGCGGGATTTGGCAGATGTCAATGCTAACTACGGCCTCACATTGACCAATGGTAAACCAATGTTTTACTTCTGGAACGGGGGCAACGTAAGTTTCCACATTGCCACAAACGCGATTACCTTGAATGCCTTTACACACCTTGCCGCCACTTATGACGGTGCGATGGTCAGGATTTTTGTCAATGGCACGCAGGTGTACGCGCAGGCCGAAACGGATGTGCCGCCTTCCAACAACCAGCCATTGAGTATCGGCAGGAATCAAGTCACTTTGCAATACTTCGACGGCGACATTGACGAGGTGCGCATCTGGAACACGGTCCGTAACTGCGACGAAATCGGTCAACGCTACAATTGTGAGATGTCTGTTCCACAGCCGGGTCTCGTAGCATATTACAAATTCAACCAGGGTTTTGCCGCCGAAGACAACACCACACCCCCGGTGAATACGCTCACCGATGCCACGGCAAACGCCAACAACGGTACCCTGACCGGCTTTACCCTGACTGGCACGACCTCCAACTGGGTGACACCCGGCGGCGTAACCACCGGCACCAGTTGCCCGGCAGTGACGGCTCCCGAAGCCAACGTGCAAGGCGGCTTGCCACTAGCCACCATCGCCGATGGCGACAACACGCCTTCGACCACCGACCACACCGACTTCGGATTTGTGGCTGTGAACGGCAACCTCGCCCGCACGTTTACCATTTTCAATACCGGAAATGCCGCGCTGACGATCCCCAGCATCACGTCTGACAATGTGAAATTTGCCGTAAGCGGCGCGCCCACTTCGGTGGCAGCGGGCAGTTCGGCCAGCTTCACGGTAACCTTCAACCCGACGGCCTTGGGTGTACAAAACGCCACGATCACGATTAACAGCAACGACTGCGACGAAGCGGTGTATGATTTTGCGGTGACGGGCAAAGGGGCCACCCCTGCCGCCGCGCTGCATTTCGACGGGGTGAACGACGATGTCATCATCCCCCATGCATCCAATATCACGTTTAATACCAACGAGGACTTTACGGTTTCACTGTATGTCAAAATCCCTTCCACCAACCAGCCGAATACCGCCGCCATTGACAATTCTATTCTGGAAAAGACAGGAGGCTCTGGTGCTGGTTACCCTTATGTGATTCGTTACTATAACCATACCTCCGGTGCTGGCACCAATGGGAAAGTGTATGCTGCGCGATGGAATGGCAGCGTAGCAACGGTCGTGACCTCTTCGGGTGCGCTCAACGATAATACCTGGCACCACGTTGCCTTCGTAAAAAGTGGCGCTACACTTTATCTGTACATCGACGGTGTGCTGAACAGCACGGCTGCTGATCTGACCAGCGGCTCAACATTCAATACGGGCCCCTTGTCCATCGGTTCCAGAACGAGCCTCAGCAATTGGTTCAATGGCAGTGTGGATAACCTGCGTATCTGGAATACTGCCCGTTCCTGCGAGGAAATCCGGCAATTGCGCAACTGCGAACTGATGGGCTCGGAAGGCGGTCTGGTGGCATATTATAAATTCAACCAGGGCTTCGCCAACGAAGACAACAGCACCGTGACCACCCTGGCCGACGCTGCCACCACCCTCGGCGGTGCCAACGACGGCACGCTCAGCGGATTTACCCTCAGCGGCACGGCCTCCAACTGGGTAACGCCGGGCGGTGTCACGACCAACACGAGCTGCCCGGCCATGATCACCTACCCCGAGGCCGACCTGCTGGGCCACGACAACACGCCGCTGGCCGCCGGCACCACCAGCACTTCGGTGGCGCAGGGTACCAACTTCGGCAGCGTCAACTTCGGCAGCAGTTCGGCGGCCAAAACCTTCACGATCCAGAACAACGGCACGGCTGTGTTGAGCGTGATCAGCATCGTGAGCAGCGACCCGCAGTTTGCGATCAGCGCGCTTTCGCCCGTCAGTCCAGTTCCGGCCGGCATGTCGGCTGCGTTCACGGTCACCTTCACCCCGACGGCTACGGGTGCGCAAAACGCCACCATTACGATCAACAACAACGAATGCGACGAAGCGGTGTACGATTTTGCGGTGACCGGCACGGGCGTGTGCATCCCGCCCTCCTTCTCGGCCTGCCCGACCGGCCCCGTTACGGCGACGACGGTCACCGGCACCTGCGCGGCCCTCGTGAATTATACGGTGACAGAAACAGGCAACCCCGCACCCACGGTGACCTACGCCTTTACGGGCGCGACCACGGGCAGCAGCACAGGCACTGGCAGCGGTTCCAGTTTCAACAAAGGCAGTACGATCGTGACGGTGACGGCCACCAGCACCTGCAACCCGGCGGCGACCTGCTCGTTTACGGTGACGGTGACGGACGATGAAAAACCGCAGATCACCTGCGCTGCTCCGGTGACCATCAACACAACGGCGGCACAATGCACGGGTACGACCACGCTGACCGCGCCGACGGCCACCGACAACTGCTCCGGCGCGTTCAGCAACGCGCTGCATTTTGATGGAACAAACGACTATATCTCGGCAGGAAATGTCACGCAACTCAGCGGTGCCACCCAACTGACCCTCGAATCCTGGATATATCCGACCAACGGCTCCACTGGTATGGTGATGGGTAAAGGGCCGGCGACTTCAGCGAATGCGATTAATATAGAAAGAAACGGACAGACCCTTTACTTCCGGGTTTGCGGCGCCGCCGACTCCTATGGGTTTGTCAATAACGTATTGCCGACGAATACCTGGACGCATATCGCCTGTGTGTACGATGGTACCCTCACCGGTAATGCCAACCGCCTGAAAATTTATGTCAACGGCGTACTCCAGACGCTTTCGTTTGCCGGCGTAAGCATCCCGGCATCTGCGCCCAGTTCCACTGCGCCGCTGACGGTGGGTGCCTTTAACAGCAGTACTATACCCTTATGCGCGTCTTTGGACGAAGTCCGGATTTGGAGTACGGCCCGTACCCAGGCGGAAATTCAGGCCAACATGAACAGTGAAATCAGCGCACAAAGCGGCCTGGCAGTCCTCTACCATTTCAACCAGGGCATCGCTTATGCGAACAACGCTGCTGTTACGACAGCCACCGATGCATCCGGCAATGGTTATACGGGTACCCTGAATGGTTTCGGCCTGAACGGCGCTACTTCCAACTGGATTGCTTTCAGCCCAACCCTGAGCAATAATGCGCCTACCACTTTCCCGAAAGGGATCACTACCGTGACCTGGACCGCCAGAGACGATTCCGGCAACACCGAAACCTGCCAGCAAACCGTGACGGTCATTGACAACCAGGCGCCCACACTGGCCAACCCCGGCAACCAGGCGCTCAATACCATCACCGCTACCTGCGCCGCCAACTACACCATCGCCGATCCGGTTTCCGACAATTGCACGGGCGCCACTTGGGGCTACACGCTTTCCGGTGCCACTACCGGCTCCGCCAGCGGCATTGCCGACGGCACGGGCAGCAGTGTGCTTTCCTTCAACAAAGGCGTTACCACAGTAGTGCTGAGCGCTACCGACGGCACAAATACCGCCACAACGGTATCGTTCACTGTGACGGTGAACGACCTTGAAAAACCGCAAATCACCTGCGCCGATCCGGTGAACATCAACACGACCGCCGGACTTTGCACGGGCACGACGACCCTGACCGTGCCGACCGTGACCGACAATTGTCCGTTCGGCGGTAATGGATTGAACTTCGACGGTAGCAATGACCAGGTGGCAACGGCGGCTTACAGCGGCACCGCGTTGACCGGCGACCTGACCATGGAATGCTGGTTCAAAGGCACGTCTATGAATGGACGGGCGCTGATAGGCAGGGGATTTCAGCAGGAATTCGACCTGGCCTTGTGGAGCAACCAGTTGTCCTACTATCATGGAAATGGTTCCACCTATACAGAAGTTAACTTCAACTATGTATTTACCGACAATACGTGGTACCACGTAGCAGTAGTGCGTAACGCAATAGCGCAAACGGTTTCCTTGTACGTCAACGGAGTCTTCCAACAGACTCTAACGTATGGAACCCCCTTGCCGGTGGCGCAAACAGCCGCTTTCCGCATCGGCCACCGCGCTGCCGGCCAGTTTTTCTCGGGCTCGATGGATGAAGTGCGCGTTTGGACCGTTGCGCGGACACCTGCGCAGATTGCCGGGAATTGGAACAAGGAATTGGCCGCGCAGCCGGACCTGTTCGCCCTGTACCACCTGAACGAAGGCATCGCAAATGCCGACAACACAGGCGCAACCACCGCCGCCGATGCTTCGGGCAATGCGAAGGACGGTACCTTGACCAATTTCGCGCTCAGCGGAACGAGTTCCAACTGGGGGATCGGGGCTTTTGGTGGTGTCACGAACAACGCACCCGCGACTTACCCGAAAGGCAGCACCACCGTCACTTGGACGGCCACTGACGCCAGCGGCAACACCGAAACCTGCCAGCAAACCGTCACGGTGACGGACAATGAAAAGCCGACGATTTCCGGCTGCCCGTCCAACATCGTGCTGAAAACCAGCGACGACGGCGGCGCGGACTGCGACATGGAGGTGACCTATACGGCCCCGACATTTGCGGACAACTGCGATGGCACGGGCACGGCGACGTATGCCAGCGGCCCGATGAGCGGCACATTCCTCAACGTGAGCGGCTCGCCGTACACCGTTGTTTACACGAAAACCGACGCGGCTGGCAATACAGTGCTGACCAACTGCTCCTTCACCGTAACGGTGCAGGACGATACGAAACCCACGCTTGCCAACTGCCCGTCCAACATCGTGCTGAAAACCAGCGACGACGGCGGCGCGGACTGCGACGTGGAAGTGACCTATACGGCCCCGACATTTGCGGACAACTGCGACGGAACCGGAACGGCCACCCTCCAAAGCGGCCCGGCTAGCGGTACTTTGCTGAACGTGAGCGGCTCGCCGTATACGGTGGTGTACACGAAAACCGACGCGGCCGGCAATACGGTGCTGACCAACTGCGCCTTCACCGTAACGGTGCAGGACGATACGAAACCCACCATTACCTGCCCGAGCGGCTCGCCGTTTACCCGTAATGCCGACAATGGCGAATGCAACTACACGGTGCAGGGCACGGAGTTCGACCCGACGGCCTTTGGCGACAATTGCATCGGTGCGAGTATCAGCAACGATTTTAACAGCATGGCAACGCTGGACGGTGCAGATTTGCCGAAAGGCTCCAACACCATCACCTGGACGGTGACGGACGGCGCGAATTTGAGCACCACCTGCGCCATCGTGGTGCATGTGTTGTACCCTGAAATCAATGTGCAGGGCAACGCCACGGATATTACCGACGGCGATGCGGTGCCTGACCCGGGTGATCACACGGATTTCGGCTCGACGACTAGTACCCCGATCACCCGCACGTTCACCATTCAAAGCAAAGGGCAATTGCCGCTTACACTGGCAGCCGGTTCAATCACGATCACCGGGCTCCATGCGGCACTGTTTACTGTCGGTAACATCAGTTTGCCCGCCTCGGTAAACGGCCCCTCGGGCAGCGTCACGTTCGACGTGACCTACACGCCGGTGGGCGTTGGAACCCACACGGCTACAGTCAATATTGTCAGCAACGACTGCGACGAGGCGACCTACGATTTTGTCATCCAGAGTACGCGCAACTGTTCGCCACCGTCCTTCACGGCCTGTCCGACAAGCCCGGTTACTGTGAACACCGATGCAGGTCAGTGTACTGCGGTAGTAAATTATATGGTTACGGCAGACGGCACGCCCGATCCCGATCTTACCTACTTGTTCTCGGGTGTTACCACGGGAAGCGACAACGGTACAGGCAGTGGCGAGACGTTCAACAAAGGCAACACCACAGTCACGGTGACGGCCACCAACCCGTGCGGCACACCGACCTGCGTGTTTACGGTCACGGTGACTGACAACCAACAGCCCACACTCTCCTGCCCGTCCTCGAATACACTGATGCCGCTCTCCGGAAATTGCACGTACACACTCTCCGGGACGGCCTACGATCCTACCGGCCTGAGTGACAACTGCGGCGTGGCAGGTGTCGTCAATGATTACAACAGTATGGCTTCTCTGAACGGAGCGGTATTACTGGTGGGTGCCAACCTCATCAAGTGGACGGTAACCGACGTGAACGGCCTGATCAATACCTGCCAGTTTACCCTCACCGTGACGGCTTGCTTGGAAATTTCGGGCACCATTTTCTGGAAAGGCGATGGTGTGGCCGGGGTAAACAACGCCAACGTGGCACTCAGCGGCGAAGCCACACACACCGACGCGACCGACACAAACGGCGACTTCGATCTGGTAGCCAATACCGGCGACGACTTCACAATCACACCCTCGAAAAACACGGGTATGCTCAACGGTGTTACCGCTGCCGATGCCACCGTGATTCAGCGGCACCTCACGGGCAATGAATTGATCACTGATTTCTACCGCCTGATTGCTGCCGACTGCAACCGGAGCAACAACATCTCGACGGTGGATGCGGCACTGATCCGGCAGGCATTGCTGGGTAACCCATTGTCGCAGAATATACTGAACGCTGCTGGCCACTGGCGGTTTGTGCGCACAGACTATGTGCCGGTATTGGCCGGGCCGTACACGCTCGACAACCATACGCTGTACAGCAAGCGCACGCTCACGGGCGTTTCGGGCAACGTGCCCGGGCAGGATTTTTACGGGGTAAAAACCGGTGACGTGTTCGAGGAATCAAATCCCGGTGTGGACGTGGCCGACCCCTCGCTCAAACCCGACCCGGATGCCAAACCACTGGTGTGGCGCGTACGCGACAGGTTGCTGAAAACCGGAGAAACGATCGAATTCGATTTCTCCGTGGCCAACTTCACCGACATTGCGGCCTACCAGTATGGCATGCGTTTCGACCCGGCGGTATTGCAGTATCAGCAGGCAAGCGGTACGAGCACCCTGGTTCCGCTGGACGAAGCGAGCCACTTCGGAACCTGGCAGGTAGCGAAGGGCGAATTGCGTACCTTATGGTCGGTATCCGAGGGCAAAACACTGCCCGGTGTGCAGCCGATGTACCGCCTTCGATTCAAGGTGTTGCAGGGCGGCAAGAAACTCAGCGAGGTACTGGGCCTTGATCCGGCAATACTGGCGGCACTGGCGTACACGAGCCAACTGGCCCAACGCGAGGTGCAACTCGTATTCACCGACTATGTGCAGCCCGGCCTGAACCTGCCGGATATACTGGCCAGCGATTACTTCGACTTGCTGCAAAACCGCCCGAATCCATTCAGTGAGCGCACGACCATCGGGTTCATCCTGCCATTGGCCTGCGATGCTCAACTACGGGTGCTCGACATCAGTGGTCGCGAGTTGTGGCGTACCGACAAGTCATATCCGGCGGGTTACCACGAGGAAACCGTCCGACTGGACGAATTGAACACAACCGGTATGCTGTTTTACGAACTGACCACGCCGCAGGGTACGCAGACGCGCAAGATGCTGGCGGTGCGGTTATAAAAAAGTTATTGAGCACGACATTTGATAAATTTCGCCCTCCGGCAAATGCGCCGGGGGGCTTTTTTCCCAACAACGCTACCTTAGCGTTCTTGTCCGGCCCCGATCTGCTGCGGCAAGATATCTTCATGCACAGGCTTGTATTGTTTTTACTGATCTGGCTCGCTTGTCCGGAATTGATGGCCCAGGGATACCGCGCCTTTGCGCGCCGCTACGGCATTGAAGAAGGTTTGCCACACCGGCAGGTCAATAATGTGATTCAGGACCGGCGTGGCTTCATCTGGGCTGCGACCAACGCCGGTGTGACGCGTTTCGACGGGCGGCACTTCAAGGTATTCAACCTGGCCAGCGGGCTTCCCGGCGACTTTGTCGAATGGGTGGTGGAAGACGCCAATGGCTACATCTGGGCCAGCCGGGCAGGTGCCAACGGCTGGCTCAGCATCCTGGAACCCCTGACCGGAAATGTGATACCGCCGAAAGACTATTTCCGGCAGTGGCCGCCCCCGGTGCCGGTGGCGCGCTGGCTCCATGCGCCGGTAACCATGGCCGATGGCTCGCTGCTGATCGGCTTGCACAACCCCGGCGGCCTGCTGCGGTTTCACCCCCGTTCCGGGTGGTCGCGCATCCCTGTACCCGAGGGCACGGGGTTCATGTTACAAAAGATCGGCGCCCAACAAACCATTTGGGGGTTCTGGACACCGCCGGACGAGAGCCGGACCGATCTCCTGAAAATTGATACGCTGGGCCGGGTACTCCGCCGCTTCCAACACCAGCCAGGCGGCTGGTCTTTTTTTGAGAAAAAGGGGGCCGCAGACGGGTCGGACCATTTTTTCGTGGCGGAGTACAAGGACTATGAAAAAGCGGTGCTGTGGGAAATTGGTGAAGCGGGCGAGCACCGGAAGCCCCACGTATTCGCTGATAATGTTAAGATCAAACAATATTGCCGGCTCGATAACAGTCGTATCGAAGTACAGTTTCCGTATGTGCTGGACTCCGAAGGCTACATCCTGCTCGACATCCGGCAGCAGTACCCGGAAATTGACCCCACACAATTCTGCGACTATTTGCAGGACCGCAACGGGAATCTTTGGTTTGCCACCACGTTCGGCCTCATCGTGGTGGAAATCCGCAAAAATCATTTCCAACGCCTGCTCTTCGACGAAAAGGCCCCCGGCGGCAGGGGCTATGCCTGCCGGGGGCTGCTGGAAAAAAACGGCCGGCTGCTCGTCAACCTCGAAACGCCCGAGCAGGGCCGCTATCGGGTTGACCCCCAATCCGGATTTGCCGAACGCCTGCCCGGCAAGAGCGCCATTGGGATCGCCCCCGCCAGCGATGGAAATGTCTGGACCGAGTGTGTGATGGGCGAAGATGCGTGGCTAAAGATGTCCCTGTTTAAGGCAGGGCCCGATGGCCGGCTCCTCCGCCAGCACCTGCACCAGCAAAGAGATTTCGCTTTTATCTGGACGATTTTGGAGGAAAGCCCGCAGCGGGTACTGCTCGGGCACACCAATGGGCTGACCATCTACTACCCACTCGACGGCTCCGCCGCACCGTGGCGCGACACCCGGTTCCCGGAATTCAATAAAGCCAACATCTCCTGGCTGGGTAAAGACCAGAGTGGTGAGGTATGGGTCTGCTCTGAACAGGGTTTGTTCCGGATGCAACCCGGCGGCGGCGTGGCGGCCCGGTACTGGTCGGGCGGCATCGGCGAATACCACCTGCCGTACGACAACATCTACCATTTCTACGAAGATCAGGCCGGCGTTTTCTGGCTCGGCACGAGTGGCGGCGGCCTCATCCGCTGGGACCGGAAAGCGCCGGTCGGCCACCAAACCCGGGTCATTTACCGCGAAAACGGCCTGCTCAACGGCGTGGTGTATGCCACTTACGAGGATAAGAATAACCATCTCTGGCTGCCCACCGATTACGGTATTGTGCAATTAGATAAAACAAGCCTCCTGGTACGGCATACCTGGCTCGTGGCCGACGGGCTCACACACCATGAGTTTAACCGGACTTCGCACTGCCGAGGCGCCGACGGCACCCTGTATTTCGGCGGGTTGAACGGCGTGACGGCCTTCCATCCCGATAGTTTTTACCAGCCGGGCAACACCGACAGAAACAAACGCACCCTGGCCATTTCTACGTACAGTAAGCTGAAAGCCGGCAGCAGCCAACTCGAAAACTGTACGGCAGAAATCTTGCGCAGCAACCAGATCTCGATGCATCCCGGCGACCGGTACGTACAACTGGAATTTGCCTTGTTGGAATATTTTTCTCCCGAAAAAGTCACCTACACCTGGAAACTGGAAGGTTTGGGAACCGGCTGGGAAAGCCTGGCGGAACCAGTTTTGCGCTTGTCGGGCCTGCCTTTCGGCACGCACCGCCTGCGCATCCGCGCCCAGGCAGCCGATGGCGCCATGGCCGGCAATGAACTGAACATCGAGCTACGGGTGTTGCCGCCTTTTTACCTGCGCTGGTGGTTTTTCCTGCTGGCCGGCCTCCTGCTGGCTGCCAGTACCTGGCTTTGGCTGCGCTGGCGCACCCAAGAGCACCGCCAGGAACAGGAACGCCTCGAACAGGAGGTGTCGCGCCAAACAGCCACCATCCGCCGCCAAACGGAAGAACTGGAATAACTGGACCAAATCAAATCGCGGTTCTTTGCCAACGTGTCGCACGAGTTGCGCACCCCGCTCACCCTGTTGCTCGGCCCTATCGCCTACGCCCTGAATGACACGGGATTGAGCCGGCAAAGCAAAAAACTGCTGGAAGCGGCACGACGCAACAGCTTGCACCTGCAACAACTGGTGAATGAAATCCTCGACATCAGCAAACTGCGCGCCACCGGCCTCGACCTGCAGGAGCAGCCTACCGTGTTGTTCGATTTCCTGGAAGAAACCTTGTCTGCTTTTCAAGCCCTGGCCGAAAGCCGGTCTATTCTGTTGCAACTGGAATACCTGCCGGATCCGGCCTGGACCCTGGCCCTGGACCGCCAAAAACTCCTGAAAATACTGGGCAACTTGCTGAGCAACGCGTTGAAATATGCGCCGAACGACAGCACTGTGGCCTTGCAGGTCGAAAAGCAGGCCGGAGACGCCATGTTTCGGGTGCAGGATGAAGGGCCCGGCATACACCCCGACGATTTGCCGTATATTTTCGATTTGTATTACCAGTCGAAACGCCCGGAAAACAAGGCCGAAGGCGGCACCGGCATCGGCCTTGCCCTGGCGCGGGAGCTGGTTCAGGCCATGGGCGGTAGTTTGTGGGCCGAGAGCAAGCCCGGCAAGGGCAGTGTGTTTTTTCTGCGTTTGCCGGCACAGGAACGATCGTCTGAACATGCCGAACGGATCGCCCGGGGTAGCCGGCCTGCCGGGGTATTCTATTCGCCGGTGGAGCCGCCGACAGCCCCTGAACCGGCAATAAGCGCGCCGGTAGCCCGCTTGCTGGTAGTAGAAGACAATACCGATTTGCAAACCTTCCTCCGGGCGATTCTGCCCTCCGAATACCACCTGACAGTTGTCGACAACGGCCGCGCAGCCCTGGAGTATTTGTCCGGCGCCGAACGGCTGCCCGACCTGATTCTTACCGACGTAATGATGCCGGAAATGGATGGCTTTCAGTTGCTGGAAGCCCTGCGTCAAAGCGAAGCCTGGCGCCCGATCCCGGTTATCCTGCTCACGGCATTGGCTGGGGCGGATGACCGGCTGCGAGCCTTCCGCATCGGCGTTGATGATTATATCACGAAGCCGTTTTCGGCCGAAGAACTCACGGTGCGTATCGAAAACGCACTGCGCAACCTGGCCGCCCGTCGGGAGTGGATGGAAACGGAACCCGCCGAGCCAGAAGAAACAGCAGAAAACATTGACATCTGGCTCCAGCAACTTCGGGAAACAGCCCGGCTCAACCTCGGCAACCCACAGTTCAATGTCAACGACCTGGCTGAACGTATGGGGATCAGCCGCAGAACCCTGTACCGCCAGATTCGCCTGCGCGCGGGCCTCTCTGCCAATCAAATCATTCAGGAATTGCGGCTGCTGCAAGCCCGCGAACTGATCGAAACCGGCCAATACCGCAACCTGCGTTTGGTGGCCGAAGCCGTGGGACTGCGATCGGCCAATTACCTCTCCCGTCTGTATCGCGAACGCTTCGGCAAGTCGCCGGCCGACGACCTGTAGGCCTGGTATGGCACGATTTTGACCTGAAATGACCCAATTGTGCCGCCGGCAAATGCCCGGCTTGTAGCCCTGTACCCGGATTTTTGTACCCACAATTGAGCGCCTTGTCGGCGCGGTTGATCTCTTCTCCGGTGAGTTTTGTCACGCTATTTTAATACCCCGTTTTTTATCCCGCATGCCTGACTGGTTCTGCCGGGCACTGCACTGCTTTTTTATCTGCAGGGTGAGACAAACTGCAACCGCTCCCGTATTTTTTAACTTAAAAGATTTCATGACATGACACTTTCCAACACAAAAAAATCTGGCAGCCGCGTCGACTGCGTTGCACTGATATGGGCGGCCATGCTGCTCATTCCCGGCTTGGGCGCTGCACAAACCTGGACAACCCTTACAGCTCCAAGTGGCAACCCTAACTTGCTCGATATTGATTTTATCAATGAAAACTTCGGGGCCGTAGCAAGGATATCCGGAGCGGATGTTTCCTACACAACCAATGGCGGCTTAACCTGGTCCAACAGCCCTGACAATGCGGTCGACATGTACCGTGTAGATGTGCTGGATGCCAACCACATCTTCGCGGTTGGTGCAGGCGGAAACGGCTTCAAAACAACTAATGGTGGTGCTACCTGGTCAGCCATGCAAAGTATTGGTGGACACAGCCACCATGGCGTTGCATTTGCTAATGCAAATACCGGTTACCGGGGAAATCTTGACGGCGACATTTATAAAACCATAAATGGAGGGAGTTCCTGGACACTGCAAATAAATCACCCTTTCCAGAACATTTTTCTTTTCAGTAGAATGTCTCTGGTAAGTGAACAAATTGTGTATTCAGCAGCACAAAAACGGGTGGCCAAAACCATAGATGGCGGCTCAACCTGGACGGTTCTTCTAAACCATCCTGATGCCAACAAGGGGTTTACCTCTTGTGATTGCATAAATGCCAATACCTGCTGGGCAAGTGACGACAACAATAAAATATGGAAAACAACCGATGGCGGTACTACCTGGACTTCCTATTCTACAGGTGGCAATTTTGTAGTAAATGATGTTGATTTTTTTGATGCAAACAATGGATGGCTGGTTGGAGACGGAGGAAATATCCGTTATAGCTCAAATGGGGGTGTCACTTGGACCGCGCAAACTTCTGGTACAGCGCAACCCCTCCACGGGCTATCTATGCTTAGCAATTCGCTCGGTTTTGCTAGCGGAAACGGTGGCGTAGTTCTAAAATTTACCTGTCCTGATACCGACGGCGACGGCACAGCCGACTGCGACGACGGCTGCCCGAATGACCCTAACAAAATTGCTCCCGGCATCTGCGGCTGCGGCGTTGCCGATGCCGACACCGACGGCGACGGCACAGCCGACTGCAACGACGGCTGCCCGAATGACCCTAACAAAACGGCTCCCGGCAATTGTGGCTGTGGCAATTCAGACACCGGTCCACTTACAGTTACCTGCCCGGCTTCTGTTCCGGTCATTTCAACCAATTCAAACTGTCAAGGTACCATTCAGGATTATACGGCGCTCGCAATTGTCTCCGGCACCGGTTGTGCGACCGGTACGGTGGTCCAAACACCGCCACAGGGCACCATCGTCAACCCTGGCACAGTTGTAATAAAACTTACTGTTACCGATTCCAACTCAGGCGAAACAGCCAACTGCGTGTTCAATGTAACCGTATCTGGTGGCTGTGGTAATTGATGAACGCGCCAAACAGTTTCTGAAAACATTGAAGCGTGTTTTGATAATTTGTGCCCCCCGGCAAATGCGCTGGGGGGCTTTTTTTTAGCCTGCCGCACACCGGCACACGCCCGTCGTATGGCTGCTCAAAACACAGCAAGGACACAGGTTGTCATTGCCCCGTTCTTACCCATAGTCCTGCTGCCTTCCAGTTGGTTCCCTGCACCTGGACGACGTAGTTTCCGGCGGGTATTTTCCCGTCCCAACGCCAGGTGTTGCGGCCTGGAGTGGCTTGTATTGTTTGGGAAACAACAACCCGGTTTTGCGCACCTACGAGACGCAACTGAACGGTTTCGGCCTCCTGCTGCTCCCAACCTGGCGACGACCGAGGTGCAGGTTTGGGTAGAAAACCTGGGCGAAAACGACGGTGTGCTGTCGGTGTTCGACGCGACGGGTCGCATGATGTGGCAGCAGCGTTTCGGGTCGGAGACCCTCACGAGCGGCGCGGCGAGCAGACGCGAATCGACCTGGACGACCGCTGGAAAGCGGGCGTGTACATGGTGGTGATGCGCACCGACGGACAAACGCTTCCTCCCGTTTTTGCCCCGCCTCGTTTTCCCTTTGCCCCGCCTAACTACCTAAAATTTTCTCGCCTCACTCGCGTATGCATACATTTGCAGGATTAATTCACTAAAATGTCGATGTGGCTTTCAGATGAAGTGTTTTCTCTTTTCCACGCTTGTTTGCCTGTTTTCCCAAACTATTTTCGCACAACCCGTAAACGATAATGCCTGCGACGCCACGCTCCTCACCGTGGGCGCGACCTGCTCTGGCACGCCGTACACCACCGCCCAGGCGAATGGCCAATCCGGCGAACAAACCGCTTGCGGCTCACAAACGAACTCCGTCTGGTTCAAATTCACCGCGCCCGCTTCGGGGGCGGTGCGCATCATTTCGAGCGGTGCGACGGTGCGAAAATCGCTCTATTCGGTGGGCGATTGTTCGAATTTCAACACGTTCACCTGGCTGGATTGCACCCGTTTTGGAAGCGACATTTGGCACAGCGGCCTGACAGCCGGCACGGTATACTGGATTCGGGTGACCTCGACGAGTTCGACGGCCACGTTTTGCCTGAGCGTCCATGACGTTCCTGCGCGGCCTGCGAACGACGACGTTTGTTCGGCGACCCTTCTTGAAGTGGATGCGGCTTGCACGGGCAACCCGTACACAAACGCCAACTCCACACGGCAAGCAGGGGACATGACCACCTGCACCAATGAAGGGCAAACCGTCTGGTTCAAATTCGAAGCTCCGCCCGGCGGGGCTGTCCGCATTTTGACGACGAGCGATAACCTGGCCATTTCGCTTTACGGGGTGACGGACACTTGCGGCAATTTCAGCAATTTCACTCAACTGGGCTGCCAGTGGTACGGGGAAGTGGTCGAAGCGAGCGGCCTCACGCCCGGCTCGATTTATTACATCCAGCTCACTGACCTCATTGACGAGGTGAGCAATTTCTGCGTGACGGTCGAGGAAGTGTCTCCGCCGGCGAACGACGCGGCTTGCGCGGCCACTTTGCTCGGCGTGAGCGAGGGCTGTTACGACACCTACACCCTGACGGCGGCGACGAGCGAAGCGGGCGAACCGGATTCGTGCTATTCCAGCGACGCGACAGCCTGGTTCAAATTCGTCGTGCCGAGCACGGGCGCGGTGCGAATTCAGAACAATTCATTCGATTTTTCGACCTTCTCCGAGTTGTACACGGTGGGCGATTGCGGCGATTTTTCCAGCTATGTTTTTCAAAACTGCGCGGGCTACGACGATGAATACCATACGTTTGACCTCACACCTGGCGAAACGCTTTTCATAAAATTGGGCACCAACACGGGCGGCACCGGGTCGTATTGCATTCAGGTGGATTCGCTTTCCCGCTGGTTTGCCGACGGCGACGAAGACGGCTACGGCGACCCAAATGAGTGGCTTTGGTCTCACGTGCAGCCGTATCAATTTGTACTCGACAGCACGGATTGCAACGACCTGGCGGCCAACATCCACCCCGGCCAGGCCGAAATCTGCGACGGCATCGACCAGGACTGCGACGGCCAAATTGACGACGGAGTCCTCTCCTCCTTTTTTGCCGATGTGGACGGTGACGGCTACGGAAATGCCGCGCTCGACACGTTGATGTGTGCCGCAAATGAAGATTTTGTGGCCAACAGCACGGATTGCAACGACGCGAACGCCACCATTTACGGCGGCGCACCTGAACTCTGCGACGGCCTCGACAACGATTGCGACGGCTTGACCGACGAAAACCTCCCGATCTGGTACGCGGACGCGGACGGCGACGGCTTCGGCAATCCGGCCATTGATACGGTACACTGCGACCCCGGCGCAGGCTGGGCATTGAAGAATACGGATTGCAACGATGCGGCGGCCAACATCCACCCCGGCAAAGCCGAAATCTGCGATGGCATCGACCAGGACTGCGACGGCCTGACGGACGAGGGCGCGATGACGACGTTTTTCCAGGACCTGGATGGCGACGGTTTTGGCACCCTGGCTGGCACCACACAGGCTTGTAGCTTGCCCAGCGGCTATGCCATTAATTCCACCGATTGCGACGACAACGACGCGGCAAACCACCCCGGGCGCGTGGGTTCGACCATTTCCAACCCAATCATTGTCAACAGTTTGCCGTATTCGGCTTCGGGCAACAACCTGACTTCGGGTTGCTGGGGCAATGAATTTGGTAGCGAGTCAGCCGATGTTTGGTACAAAATCACGACCACCGCCTGCGGCGGCAATTTGACGGCGAGCCTTTGCGGCGGGCCGGTTTACTATTCCCGCCTGTATTTGACGGACGCCACTGGAAACATTCTGGGGTCGGACTACTTCTACTGTTACCCGCTTGCGCAATTTACCCTGCCCATCAACCCCTATTCGGTTTACTACGTCGTCGTGGACGGCGATTTTGGAGACGAGGGGAACCACACCTTGAACCTCAGTTTCGTGGGTACATTTGGTCAAAGCTGGGCAGACGCGGACGGCGACGGCTACGGAAACCAGAACATTACCAGCGCGCTTTGCCCGCCCCCTTCGGGCTATGTGACCAACAGCACCGACTGCAACGACGCGAATGCCAACATCCACCCCGGCGCAACCGAACTCTGCGACGGCATTAACCAGGACTGCGATGGCTCCACAGACGAAGGCGCGGCCGGCCCCAACATTTTTTACGCCGACGCGGACAACGACGGCTATGGAAATGCTGCCGTGACCACCACTTCCTGCCTCGCCCCGGCTGGGTTTGTAGCCAATTCAACCGATTGCGACGACACGAACCCCAACATCCGCCCCAACCAAACCGAAACCTGCGACAGCATTGACCAAAACTGCAACGGGCTAATTGACGACGGCGCGCTCAACTTTTACGCAGCCGATGCCGACGGCGACGGCTTTGGAAACTCTGCCGACATTGTGCAAGCCTGCACCGCGCCGCCCGGATATGTTTACAATGTCCTTGACTGCGACGACACGAACCCCAACATCAACCCGAACGGCATCGAAATCTGCAACGGCCTGGACGACGACTGCGACGGCGGCACGGACGAGGATGTCAACCAATTTTACTACCTAGATGCCGACGGCGACGGTTACGGAAATCCCTACATCGCCCAACCTGGTTGCACACCCCCGAGCGGCTACGTCTCGAATTTCGACGACTGTCACGACGGGAACGCGAACATCCACCCCGGCGCCCCGGAAATCTGCGACGGCCTTGACCAAGACTGTGACGGTTTGGTGGACGAGGGTGCGCCCGGTGGCAGCAACATTTATTTTGCCGACGCGGACGGCGACGGCTGGGGCAACGCAGCGGTGCAGATCACGGCTTGTTCTGCTCCGGCGGGCTTCGTGTCCAACGACGATGATTGCAACGATGCGAACGCGAACATCCACCCGATAAATCTGGAAATTTGCGGAAACGGCCTCGACGACGACTGTAATGGAACGATTGACATCAACCCATTTTTCCCCAGCATCAGTCCAAACAGCCAGCTCCTTTGCGGAAGCGAAAATGCGACGCTTGTCGCCACCGGCGGCACGACTTACCTCTGGTCGAACGGCGAGACTTCGGCCAGCATCACCGTTTCACCAGCCAGCACCACCACCTACACCGTAACCGCCACACTCGCCAGCACCCAATGTACCGCGACTGCCAGCACGACGATGACGGTCTCGAACGACCAAGCAATTGGTAGTTTCGGCAGCCGTTCGCCAGCGAACAACGTGGTGAACGTGGTCGCCACCCCAAGCGTTTTCGAGTGGTCGTCCGTGCCGAATGCGGAGCGTTTCGACCTCTTCGTTTGGCCTGCAAATCAAACGCGGCCTGCAAATCCGACTGCCGGAAACTTGAACGCGTTTACCAAAACGCTGCCATTGGCCAATTCCACCGCGTACAAATGGCAGCTGCGGGCATTCAATGACTGCCATTCGGCTTGGTCGGATACCTTGACATTCACCACAATTCAATCGCCCGACCTCATTGTGTCGAGCATAACTGGCCCTGCCAGTGCAGCGTATGGCCAAACCATTGCCGTCAGTTGGCAAGTCAAAAACATCGGCCAAGCCGGGACGGGCGCGGCAAGCTGGGAGGACATCCTCTTTCTTTCACCGGACACAACTGTAGTTTACCCCGGCACTCCTTTTTGGCGCACTTGGAATAATCTCAGCTACCTGAACACGTCTGAGACCTACACCAGAACTGTCAATGTCACGGTGCCTTTGGGCTATCTCGGCAATTATTACCTTGTCGCGATGACTGGGTTAGGATTGCAGGAAGGCAACACGACGAACAATACCAGATATACCCCCATCAATATTACCGTGCCGCCGCTCCCTGATTTGCACGTCGAATCAGTGGCCGCGCCGACGGCAGCGTTCGGGGGCGACAACATTTCCGTTTCGGCGGTCATCAAAAATCTGGGCACCCTCAACGCACACCGAGGCGGTATTCAGCGGATTTACCTCTCCGACAGCCCCACCCTCAACCTCGTCACTGCCACCCTATTGGCCCAACCCTCGGCAGGCGGGTCAAGCCTCCTCGTGCAACCCGACAGCAGTTACACCTTTACCCAAAGCGTGCAGCTGCCGCATACGGCCTACGGCCAAAAATGGCTGCATTTCGAGACGGATGCGTCCAACACGCAATTTGAATTTTCGGAAGAGAACAACGTAGGCGTCTCCGCACCCATCAACATCGCGCTTCTGCCCCCAGTGGATTTGCAGCCCACCGTTGTAAATGGGCCAGCCTCGGCCACATCGGGGCAAAAAATAAGTGTTTCGGCCACCATCCACAACAACGGCGCGGCCAGCAACAACGGCCAAACCATTTGGTCTGACCGTTTTTACCTCTCCCAAGATGCAGGACTAGACAACTCGGATATTCCCATCGGCTTTGCCCTGCACCAAAACGGTATCTCGTCGGGCAGCAGCTACACAGCAACAGGGCTTTGTGATTTGCCGCAAGGCTTGGCGGGCAGTTATTACCTGCTGGTCAGAGCCGACGACGGCAACCAAGTTTTCGAGTACATCTTTGAAAACAACAACGTGCTGGCCAGCGCAAACCCTATAAACATCGCCCTCGCACCTTCGCCTGATTTCTTAGTGACCTCGGTTTTGCCTTCGGCAAATGCCATGACCGAGCAGCAAGGCTATTCGCTCAGTTGGGCGACGAAAAATGAGGGCAACGCCCCGACCAGCGGCCAACTCAGCGAAAGCGTGTATTGCTCCCAAAACCCTGCCTGGGGCGGCATTGATTTCGCGGGCATCACCGAAATCGGCAGCTACCTGCGCATGGTCAATTTGGCGGTGGGCGACTCGGCATCTTTTTCCGTCAACTTCAATTTGCCCAACCTCCCGGCGGGCGGTACGTGGTACATCTACGTCCGAACCGATGCCGAAAACAAATTTTTTGAAGCCAGCGGCGGCGAGGACAACAACCTCACCCGCAGCGCAGCCATCACCGTGACCGAGCGTTTTGCCGACCTCCAAATCACGGCGTTCACCGCCCCGGCCACCGCCCCCAGCGGCAGTGCTATCGCCGCGCAATGGGCGGTCAACAACACCGGGCAAGTCCCCACGAGCAGCAGCAGCTGGGGCGATTACGTCTATCTTTCCACCAATGCCACGTTCAGCAACGACGACCTGCTGCTCAATTTCCAAGAAATTGTTGGCGGTCTTGCGCCTTCGGCCAGCTACTCCCGCTCGCGTCAGCTCACCTTGCCCAACGGCTTGAATGGCAGCTACTACCTGCTGCTTTCCGTGGCACAGTACCGATTGGATGAGGTAAACGACAACAACGAGGCGAACAATTTCATGGCTCTGCCCATCGCCATCAGCCTTGCACCTTCACCGGATTTGGTCGTCACGAGTTTGTCTATGCCCTCGCCAGTGTTCGCCGGGCAGTCGTACTGGGCGCATTTTTCGGTAAAAAACCAAGGCACGGCGGCGGTCAACGGCACCTCCATTTCCGACCGACTGTTCCTCGGCCCGCAGCCCAGCACGGCAAACGCTTCGGACATTGGCTACCGCGCCGCGCCGCGTACGCTTGCGCCACAGGGCGTGTATTCGGACAGCGTTTTGGTCGAAGTCCCGTTGTTTGCCAGCGGCTATTTTTACTTGACCATGCGGACAGACAACCTGAACGCCGTGTACGAAAACAGCGGCGAAAACAACAACAACTATGTGGGTACAATCACCGGGCAAGCCCTCGGCAGCCAACTGGCGATTTCGGTGCTGCCCGCCTCGGCATCATCCACGAATTTGGTGGTGACGGAAGTTTCTGCACCCGACACGGCGATGTTGGGCGATTGGACAAGCGTTCAATTTGAAATCAAAAATATCGGCACGTCCACAGCGCACGGCAATCTGCGAAACACCGATTATTTCTCAAAAGACAATACGCTCAACCCCGCCTCCGACCGACTGCACGCAACCGAAGAGACCTTCCTCGACCTCGCCCCGGGCGATTCGATGACACACACACTCTCTGCCCCGTTGCTCACCTTCGAGGCAGGCGACCACCACGCCATCGCCCGCACAAATGCTTCTGGCAAGGTGGCTGAAAGCAATCTGAGCGACAACGTCGCCGTCGCCGCGCAAACGCACGTAGCCGTCCGCTTCCTCGTGGTGGATACAGCAACTGTGTTTACCCTTGAACAGGGGGCTTGGCACTACTACCAATTCACCGTGGCTGCCGACCTTGACGTGCTGGTGACCCTCAAAACCTTGAGCGGCCTGAACCACGGGCGGCTCTTCATCGGCCACAACCGCGTGCCCACACCGGATGATTTCGACTTCACGGACGACGAGGCGAACGGCACACGCACGGCCATCATACCCACCTGCGCCGCCGGGACGTATATCGTGCTCGCGCAGGTGCTATACCCGTACACGAGTCAGCCGCAAACAGAATTGCTCGTGCGCGCGCTCCCGTTCAGTGTCGTTTCGGCCACTCCAGACCATTTAGGAAAAGGCCGGGTGACGAGTACCGTCGTTGGTGCAGGTTTTACTGAAAATACCATCACATGGGAACTCCGGCAAGGCGGCACGACACACGCCACTGGCACATCGGGCCAATTTTTCAACAGCATGAAAATGAATGTGCGC
The DNA here is from genome assembly GCA_040080915.1 of Saprospiraceae bacterium. Classification (GTDB taxonomy): domain Bacteria; phylum Bacteroidota; class Bacteroidia; order Chitinophagales; family Saprospiraceae; genus M3007. The sequence continues at coordinate 4,242 of JBEBHD010000004.1, read as the reverse complement.
TGGGATTTGACCAATGTCCCGATCGGCACTTACGACCTGGTGGCTTTGAAACCAGATGGGCAAATGGCTATGCTTCCAAACGGTATTACTGTTGAAGAAGCAAAAACACCGCAATTGAGCATCGTCAAAAAATTGCCCAGCGGGATGCGCACTGGGCGGCCCAACTCTTGGTCGTTCGCCTTCATAAACACTGGCAACTTGGACATTGACGCTGCGGAATGCCCCTTCTTCACAATGAGCGACATGGCCATCACGGCAGTGACCAAATCGCCGAACATCCTGACACGAGACGAATTTTTCCCCGCAGCCCTGAGCATGTCGCGCGTCGAGGAGCGCGATGGGTTTTACCGCGTGATGATGTGGATGAAAAACATAAAGCCCGGCGAAGCAGGTTACGTGACCTTTGCCATTAAAGGTTTCCCCGCAGGAGAAATCCCGCTTCGTGTGGCGGCTTTACCCTATTCGAAGGAGCAGTTTTTGAAAAAACAGGCTTACATCATCGAACTACAACGGCAAATGATTTTGAGCCGCCCGGAGGAATTCGTGAGCCACCCGGAAATCTTGGCCGCCGCCGAAAGCCAAACGGGATACCGCGATTCGATGCTTATTCCCTATGTCTTGAACGGGTTTTTCACCATGGAGGACATCGCGGCGGCGGACTTCCGCACGAATGCTTACGATTTCTTCCCAACGCTCAGCAACGGGTTGGCGATTTACCAAAACGCGACCTTCGAACCCAATGGCAATTACCTCTGGCAAATCAGCCTCGACAAAGCGCTTGGCGGCAGAGCAGGGGACAAACTGGGTTGGGATTTGGTGCATATCAAAGGCAGCATCGACGTGGCGGCTACAGCGGCCAACCCGTTCACCATTACCGCCTTCCCGAAAAACCCTTGCACCGAAGGATATGACTACCTGACAACTTGGGAACCTTGGCACGATTACCGTTGGCCCATTGCCGTGGCCGACGGGGGCTGGCAGAATTTTTCGGCGGATAAAATCAAATTGGACGACTCCTTTTTTGCCCAAGCAAACCCCCTTTGCGGCGGGCATCTGCAACTCGAATTGTCCGGCGACACGCTCTACCTGCACTTTGTCCACCGCGAACGCCTGCCCGGCGAACCCGGATGCGATGGCGGCCCCGGCCTCTGCGGTTATCCCGGTGGCAACGGCGGTGAAGGCGGCGATGGCGCACCCGGCGGCAAGGGCGGCGACGGACAAAACGGCAACAGCTACGGCCCAGCCAGCCCCGGCGGCGCGGGCGGCAAAGGCGGGCTAACTGCCGATGGCGGCGCAGGCGGCCGAGGCGGCAACGGCGATGAAGGGCAAAACGGCGCAGCGGGCGGCCCCGGCGGCAAAGGCGGCGATGGCGAAGCCCAAAATCGCGGCGGCAGTGCAAACCGAAGCGATGAGGGTGCTGCAGGCAATGGCGGTGCAGGCGGCGACGGCGGCGACGGTGGCGCAGGCGGTGCAGGTGGCGACGGTGGTACAGGCGGCTCTGGCGGCGATAGTTCTGGCCAATTCCCTCCGGGCGACGGTGGTACAGGCGGAAACGGCGGTACGGGCGGCGACAACAGCGCAGGTGGAAACGGCGGCACGGGCGGAAACCCCGGTGGAGACAGCTCCGGCCAACTCCCCCCAGCCTTGCCCGGCACGCCCGGAATGCCCGGCAACCCAGGCCCTGGCGCCCCAGCTCCGGGCGGCGGCGGCTTATCTCCGGCTTGCAAAAAGAACAGGTTGTGGGCGGCAGCCAAATGTGGCTTTTCCGTGGGCGTTTGCGCCCTGGAGGTGGCTGGGTGTGGAGCGGCGACAGCCGCCACTGCTGGCGCATTGGCCGTCCCCTGCTATTATCTCGCGGCTACCGGATGCACCATCGGAATCTTGGACGACTGCGGCGGCCTCGTTATCAAAAAATGCGGCGACGGTTTGCTGGGCAAGGCGCCTTGCGTCTCTGATGCACCCCTGTTCGCTGGCAGCATGAAGTTAGGCAGGGTGAGCAAACTTGGCTCGGCGACAGGCCTCATTGGTGGCCTCCTCGATTGCATCCCATTCAAGCCCGGCGGTGACGATGAAGGCGACGACGATGACCCTTTCTATCACAAGGAGGTGCCCGCCAACAGCAGCTTCGACCCGAACGACATCGCTGGACCAACCGGTCTCGACTCCGCCCGCTGGGTTTCAAAATTCGACACCCTGAACTTCCATGTCAATTTTGAAAACGATTCAACGTTGGCCTCGGCGGCCGCCCAGCGCGTTACCGTGCGGGTGCCGCTCCACGCGAAATTGAACCCATTCAGTCTGCGCATCGGTAAATTCGGCTTCGCAGGAATGACCTTCAACGTGCCAGCCAACACGCTCAACTACACCAAAGTCCTCCACACAGCCGACAGCCTCGGCGTGGACGTGGAAGTCACCGCTGGTTTGGACATTTTAAACAACGAAGCCTTCTGGACTTTCCAAGCCATTGACCAACTCACGGGCCTGCCGCCTGCGCTGCCTGAACTTGGTTTGTTGCCCGTAAACGACACTTTGGGCAGCGGACAAGGCTTTGTTGAATACACCATTTTGGCCAACACCGCCACCGCCACAGGCGACACAACGACGGCCAAAGCCGAAATCGTGTTCGACATCAACGATCCCATTTTGACCAACATTTGGGAAAACACCTTCGATGCCGTTGCTCCGAGCAGCACCTTGGGCGCGTTGGCTCCCGCACAGTATTCGAGAGTTTTCCCGATTACTTTTTCGGGTGCAGATGACGCGGGAGGCTCTGGGCTGGATTATTTCGAACTCTATTTCTCCGAAAACGGCAGCCCGTTCAAACGCTACGGCGAACGAACGAGTGATACCATCAACTTCATCGGCAACTTCGGAAGCAGCTACGAATTTTATACCCTCGCCACCGACCGAACGGGCAACCGCGAGGCGGCCAAAACGTCGGGCAGCACCACGCAAATCGTGGGCATGACAGCCACCGTTGCCGTACACAAACCCAGCTGCCCCGGCGCGGCGAGCGGCTCAGCAACGGTCAGCCGAACGGGCGGCCAGGCTCCATTTCAATACACGTGGAGCGCCGCCGGCGCGGGCAACACCGCCACCGCTTCCGGCCTAGCGCCGGGCAATTACACGGTGACGGTTTCGGATTCGAACTTCCCGACGCAGCTGCTTGAACTTGAATTTGAGGTGCTGGACACCATGGATTTGACCAAGCCGACCGCCGTTTGCCAAAATTTGACCCAAGCCCTGCAAGCCTCGGACGGCCTTGCGCATTTCTCGGCTTTGTCCATCGCCGACGGCTCGGCGGACAACTGCGGCGCGGTTATGATTTCGCCTTCGACCTTCCAGTTTGGCTGCGGGCAACTCGGCGCGAACACGGTCACGCTCACCGTCGCGGACATTTCAGGGAACACGGCCACCTGCTCCGCCAGACTCACCGTCACGGACGCAAACGGCCTTTGCAACCCGGATGCTGACGGCGACGGCTATTCCCTTTCCAATGATTGCGACGACGGAAACGCAGCTATTCACCCCGGCATCGCTGAAAACTGTGGCCTCGTGGGTATGCCGGGAGTGGACGATGACTGCGATGGAACGATTGACGAAGACCTCACCCCGCCCACAATCACCTGCCCCACCAGCCAAGCCTTAAAAACCGGCGACGACGGCGGCGCGGACTGCGAAGTGATAGTGACCTACACTACTCCAACTTTCGCAGATAACTGTGAAGGCACAGGCGCAGCGACCTACGTTTCTGGCCCTGCTAGCGGCACCTCGCTCAACGTGAGCGGATCGCCGTACACGGTGGTCTATACCAAAACCGACGCGGCTGGAAACGCGGTGCTGACCAACTGCTCCTTCACCGTGACGGTGCAGGACGATACCAAGCCCACGCTTGCCAACTGCCCGTCCAACATCCTGCTGAAAACCAGCGACGATGACGGCGCGGACTGCGCGGTAGAGGTGACCTACACCGCCCCGACGTTCTCAGACAACTGCGACGGAACGGGCACGGCGACACACGTCAGCGGCCCCACCAGCGGCACCTCGCTCAACGTCAGCGGCTCGCCGTACACCGTCGTTTACACCAAAACCGACGCGGCTGGAAACGCGGTGCTGACCAACTGCTCCTTCACCGTGACGGTGCAGGACGATACGAAGCCGACACTGGCCAACTGCCCGTCCAACATCGTGCTAAAAACCGGCGACGACGACGGCGCGGACTGCGCGGTAGAGGTGACCTAC
>JBEBHD010000073.1:0-18788 GCA_040080915.1 Saprospiraceae bacterium | reverse complement strand
GTGTGCCATGGGTCGTCGTGCGCTTGATTTGAGACTGCAAGATAGCTCGGCTAGCCGAACAGTAACGGCGGGAAGGGGCTTTTTTTCACAATCTGACGGGCGCGACATTTCCAAAGAATCGGTATTGATCGGGTACGTTGTTGACGTGTTATCCGACGCTAAAAAAAAGGGCGAGCAGAATCGTTTGGCAAAGGAGGTTGTACATGCCAGCCTGTTCGCTGGTCGGCCATTCAACCTCAATACCTTTCGCAATCTGCTGGTTTCGTCTTTGGCGTTAGTACACGAATACATCCACACGGAACGCCTAAGAAGTGGTGTGCGTCCGGTTGGTACTCAGATTAGTATTGTCCAATTTTTTACCGAAAAGGGGGAGATCGAGCTCGCCAATAAATACTTGCAGCGCTTGGAACGAACGAGGTCAGCCAAAAATTCCAAAGACCTCACCGATTTTTTTTTGGACCTCGAAACAGAAGATTACAAGTCCAATCTGATGGCCGCCCAAACTGAATTCAAAAGCGACTTGAACCTGCTGGAATCCCTCAACAGCCTCGAAATATACTTTTGGGCAAGAAGACTGGATTTGTACCTGTCCCTTTTCAACGTCATGGGATCTGCACCAATCAAAAGTGCCGAGGAAATCAAGGCCATCATCGAGTCTTCTGAATCCGCTCTGAAAAAGCCTTGGTTGGATATTCCGCTCTTTCGCTTGCATTTGTTAGCCATGCGGATGTTGCAAAGTCCCGGAAAAACTGCCGAAAAATTTTTCTCCCAATTTATGGCCATGCTAAACAAGCATAAAGAAAGTTTTTCCGAATACCACTTGGCACGGTTGGAAAAAACCGCCTTTAACTTCTGCTCAAAAAACTTCAACACCCCAAAATACCGTGACATTTTGTTTGAACTGCACAAGACGCAGTTGATACGCGAGGGCGCGGAAGTACCTGTCGTAGCGATAACATTCTTGAGCAATTTTAAATTAGGCATCCTTGGCGGGCAGGCTGATCTCGTTCGATCCTACATCGAACGGAACCGCCACCAGATATTAGGCCCGCAGGATTCGGAGCACTACTACCAGTTTGCATTGGCCTGTTATTATTTCTCCGTCGGTGAAATCGGGCTGTCAAGGGAGATTGTGGTCACCTTGCCCAATTTCCACGATAATGGCTATAAGTATTTCAGCAAATTGCTCGAAATCAAGATTTTTTATGAAGGTGGTAGCGCCGACAGCAAACTTTTCCATGCCCGCTTACACGGCCTGCGCATGACACTCGACCGAGAGAAGGCCCTGTCTCAGGAAAAATGGAACGGCTATGATAATTTCGTGAAATACGCGCTCAAACTCGATCGGTTGCGGCTGGCTGAAAACCTAAGCGAGGCTCGGACGACAAAATTGCTTGAGGATGTAGAAACTGAAACAGAATTGAACGAGCGATTTTGGTTGAAAGCGAAAATCCTTGAGTTAGGGAAGAGCACTACTGCGGAATGAATTTTTTCTCGCCCGCCGGCTGTTGCGGTTGTCCCGTTTCGCCGCGTCGGCGGAGTTCCGCTTCGGTCATCGGCTCTATTTGGCCCCGGTAGCGCAGTTCCAATTTGTACTTTCGCCCCATGCCTTTCACCACCGGGCCGAGCATGAGCTGCATCACGGTGTCGGCCCGCGATTTGGCCTTTTCCAGTACCTGCTCATTGTCCAAGGCATCCTGGCGGAACTGCCGCCGGAGATCGTTGAAGTTTTTGTTCATTTCCTCCCCGCTGATGCCCGCCAAAAAGCCTACGTCCAATTTGTCCACTCGTGGGTACACTTCGTGGGAAAGGATTGTCGGCGGCGGCAAGGTGATATACACGATGCCCTTTTTGGGGCTGAACGTCACGTCAAATTGCTGATCCAATTTAAAGCCGGCCTTGATCACGCTGATCGCTTCCACGCGGATGTCGGTTTCGGAAATGGAGAAGCCGAAGATTTTGTAGGACAGGGTTTTGTCCAAACCCAATCGGCTCCGCAGTTCGTATGTGGCCAGTTCGGCTATGCCTTGGCGCACCTTGTCTTTCAGCAGCCCGCGCGAGGCGCTGAAGTCCATGATGGCGGCGCGGGTTTGCAGCCGCTCCACCATCGGGCGTAGGCCCTCGTTCAGGGCTACGCCGCACGGATTGTCCACATTTTTGCCCTTGGCCAAGAGCCGTCCGTCGGTGGCCTTGAGCAAGGTGGCCATGATTTGTGTGACAAAAAAACAGGTGTACTTGCCCGCTACTTCGTTGAAGACCTGCACGGCATGGTTGGCGTTGTCCTTGTACCAGTTTTCGTAGAGCGTGGCAGTGGTGTCCTTCAGGGCTACAAAATCGCTGAAGTACAGGGATTGCAGGTAGTCGTGGTGCTTGCGGTATTCCGGCTCCAAGCGATGCTTCAGGCTGTCGGGCAGGTTCATGCGGTTGGCCACGTGGTACAGCAGCGAAACGTTGAAGTTGTACACCAGGTCGTCGAACTCCTTGCGATACATTTCCGGCTGCGAGAGGATTTGAAGCGTGGCTTCTTCATTCAGGTTGGGCTGAAAATCCGAAGGCACGTATGTCAGTTGCACGCCCTTGGGGCTTTGAAAAATACTGGAAAGGCCGCCTTCAGCCGAGCACATTTTGAAAAGTAGCACCCCGGCAATGCTAACAAGGGCGAGCAACAATATTTGTTTCCCAAAAACATTCCCGGAGCCTTCCCCGCCCGGTGTGTCCGGTTGATGTGTAGCCATAGTGTGCAGATATTTTGCGCTAAGGAACGACGAAACGACAACTTCGACAGTTTGCCATGACTCATTTTTTATCCGCCAAGGCGTGAGCCGGTGGAGCATTTGTACCTTTGCGCCCGCAATGCTGACACTCAACAATATTTTCGTCAAATACGGCAACCGTACCCTGCTTGACTCCGTAAACCTCGCAGTAAAACCCGGCGAACGCATCGGCCTCGTGGGCCGCAACGGCGCAGGAAAATCCACCTTGCTTAAAATCATCGCTGATGAAATGTCGCCCCACGAGGGCAATGTCGTCAAGCCCGCCCACTTTACCGTCGGCTACCTGCATCAGGATATGCTCCTGCCCAAGGGCAAAACCGTGCTCGACGAGACCATGACTGCCTTCGCCGAGGTGCTGGCTCTCGAAAAACAGTTGCACGACATCCAAGCCGAACTCGCTGTACGCGAAGACTACGAAACTGATGCATACCACAAACTGATCGAAGACATGGGCGACCTGACCGAGCACCTGCACCACCTCGGCCACGCCACCACCACTGCCGATGCCGAACGGGTACTCACTGGCCTGGGTTTTCAGCACCGGGATATGACGCGCCTCACGGACGAGTTTTCCGGCGGCTGGCAAATGCGCATCGAACTGGCCAAAATCCTGCTCCGCCAACCCGACCTGCTCCTGCTCGACGAGCCGACCAACCACCTCGACATCGAAAGCATCCTCTGGCTCGAAGACTGGCTCACCAGATACCCCGGCATGGCAATCGTCATCAGCCACGACCGCCGGTTCCTCGACAATGTGACCAACCGAACTGTCGAGATCATGCTCGGCAGGCTCGACGATTACAAGGTCACCTACTCCAAGTATGTGGAACTCAGCGCTGAACGCCGCGAAAAACTCTCCGCCGCCTATGATAACCAACAACGTGTCATTGCCGACCGCGAACGTACCATTGCCCGCTTTATGGCCAAGGCCACCAAAACCAAAATGGCCCAGAGCATGCAAAAGCAGCTGGACAAAATGGAACGCGTGGAAATTGATGAGCAGGACACCTCCGTCATGCGGCTTCGGTTCCCCGAAGCGCCTCGAGCCGGTGAAGTGGTCGCTACAGCTGAACACCTGACCAAGCGCTACGGCAACCTCAAAGTACTCGAAAACGTGGATTTCCAACTCCTGCGCGGCGAACGGGTCGCCTTCGTGGGGCAAAACGGACAGGGCAAAACCACTCTGGCCAAAATCCTCGTAGCCGCCGAAACCGCCACGAGCGGAAAGGCTGGCGTGGGCTACAATGTGTCCATCGGCTACTACGCACAAAATCAAGCCGAAACGCTCGACCCCAAGATCACCCTGTTGGAGACTATGGAGAAATACAGCCCTCCTGAGATGCGCACCAAACTGCGATCCGTACTCGGCGGCTTTCTGTTCAGCGGCGAGGACGTGGACAAAAAAGTGGTGGCCCTTTCCGGCGGCGAACGCGCCCGCCTCGCCCTCGCCTGTATGTTGCTTCGCCCCTTTAATTTTCTCGTCCTCGACGAGCCGACCAACCACCTCGACATGCTTTCCAAGGACGTGCTCAAACAGGCCTTATTGGATTTTAGCGGTACCTTACTCGTGGTAAGCCACGACCGCGAATTCCTCAGCAACCTGACCACGCGCACCATCGAGTTTCGCGACCACCGCCTGCACGAGTACCTCGGAGATGTCAATTATTTTCTCGAAAAACGCCGCCTCGACAACATGCGCCAAGTGGAAATGCGCAACAACGGCCAGCGCGTAGCGGCTGAGCAACAACGGGCTACCGCAAATGGAACCGGCGATGGGGCAAACGGCAAGACTATTTTATCGGCGGAAGAAAAAAAGCAGATCCAACGCACCGTTCAGCGTACCGAGCGCCGCATCAGCGAGATTGAGGCCGATCTCAAAAAGTTCGAGACGAAAATGGCCGAGGCCGATTTTTACGGCAGCGCCGCTGCGCAGGAAGTGTTGCAAAAATATTCGACCGGAAAAGCCGAATTGGAAAAGGTGTACGCCGAATGGGAAAAAGCGGTGGAACAGTTGGGGTGAACCCTACTTATTTTTCCGAAACCAACCCGTAAGGTCGTGCATCAAATTGGCGAACGTATCGTATTCCTTTCGGAAACTGATGCCAAAGCCGTAGCGCGAACGCCGCGACCCGCCAGCAATGTCCGGCTCCGTGCGCTGGTACACCTTGAGCTGCCACTGGCGGTCTTCCGTGATCTGAATTTCCACCGTAACGTCCTCACCGAGAAAACCATCGGCTGTGGACGTGCCGGGCTGCCCAAGACCAAACTGGGAGCCGAGCTGCACGGTGATGCGGTCATTGGCAAACCCACTGCTCAGCCGGACCTGGAGCTCGCGACCGATTCGAGACAAGTTCTGGTCCGGTGCCGTCTGGTTGCGGTATTCGTTGTAGGCAATGTTGAACTCGATGCTCGACACCGCCCCACCAAACCATTCGGAGGCCAAGGTGGTGAGGTAACTCGAAAATTGATTGCTCAGCACCTGGGTGAGCGTGTTGAAGGCCGAAGCGAGGTAGTCGCTGCTCTGGATATTGGCGGCGATGCCCGTGGAAGGCAAAAAAGAACCGACCACGATGAGGCCAAAAACCTGCCGCGTAAGCTCATTCTGGTCTTGCCGAAGCAGCGACATTTTACTATCGGCCAACGACTTAAGTTGGCTGCTGAGGTTGGGAAAACTCAGGTCAAAACTGATATGCGGTTTAAACAGATCGCCTTTGAGGCGCATTGTCACCACCACACGGGTTGACTTTGAGGCCTCGCCGTTCAGGTTATTCGTGACAGCCAGTTCCTCCTGCAGCAGGTTGTACAGCGAAGTGTTTTCGGCATACGTGGCATCGAGGTTGATCTGGGCACCATACGGATCGCCATACCAGGTAATGGTGCCGCCGTCGGCCACTGTGAACGGCTTGTTCACCAAATTCAGCAGCGTGAACATGTACTCTCCGCGCCGTATCTGGTAGGTGCCGTACATTTTGAACTCGCCCTCCCGGTTGATGACGATGCGCAGATTGCCATCGCCCCGGCCTTTCACAATGTCGCCAGCCTGCTCGTCGAAGATCAACTGAACCTCCGCGTCGTCCGTGATGCTCAGGTTCATTTCCAAGTTCAGGCCCTTGAGGTCGCTGGATGCAAACCGCTTGATTGTCTTCACGGCATTTTCAACAGGCGTGTTCTTGTCCCGAAAGGTGATGAAACTGGCATCTTTGATGTCGGTTCGAGAGGCCGAGAGCGGAATGTACAGCCGTGTTTCTTTACCGGTAACGGCATCAATTCGGATATCCGCCTTGCTGAACGACCCGGAAAACCGAGTCTCAAAACTGCCAATTCCCTGGCCGTAGTACAGGTCGTTGTCGTCGGGCGAGGTGTTCAACACCAAAAAGTCAGAGCCAAGAGTCTTGATGCTACAATCTACCTCCCAGTCCTGAAAATGATCGTGCCGCAGCCCGCCGCGGATGATGGCCGCGCTTTTTTGACTGCCGTCCAGGATGGTGTCCTTGTCGGCCCAGATTTGGGTCTCAGAAAGTTGAATGACTTCGTTCGGGATATAAAAACGGGCATTCAAATAATCAAATTGAAACGAGCCGTCCACCACAGCCTTACCCCGCATGGCGATCTTGTCGAACGGTCCGCCAAGCATCACGTCCAAGCCGATGCTGCCCTGCGTTTTTGAAATGTCGGGAACGATAAGTTCCAACGCTTGCAACGGGAAGTTGGCCCCCTGAACCGAAGTCAAAAACTCGCCCGACGGCACCTCGCCTAACCCGTCCACCTGCGTGGGCTTCATGCCAGGCGAAACGTACGAACCGAGGATACGCAATTGGTATTTGTCCTTGTCCCGCAAAAACAAACGCCACCACACTGGCGAGTTTGCGTCGGGCAACTCCACGTTTCCGCTTAGGCTACCATACGGTTTGTCGTTCAGAAAAACCGTGTCGGTGGTGATGTACCCGCGGATGTCACGCAGGGCAAACAGGTCTTCGATCTCGACATCGAGGTTGTAAATCTTGCCCCGGTACCGGATATCGTCCAAGCGAAAAAAGCGCTCGAAAAAATCAAGGCCGAAGTTGGCCAGCGAAAACCGCGCGCCCTTGCCCTCGTTGTGGCTTTCGAGCCGGATGCGCTGAAAGCCGTTCATCAAATCGAAGTTTTTGGCCTCGAAATAGGAGCTGGAAAACCGTAGGTAGTTCTCGTCTTCCATGTACCATTGGTCATCGAACAGGGTGATGGAAGCGGCGTTGAAATGCACCTGCCAAAGGGTATCCACCGTGGACAACTGCCCTCGAAGATTGATGCGCTGAACGATCGAGGTGGAGTCTTCGGTGTTGACGGTGAACTTGATGGCATCGTTTGCAAAGTCGCCAGACACCTGAATATTGGCGATCTCCCGCCCGTCGGCCAGTACTGTTCTGGGCACGCCGATGGTCAGCAGTCCAGTGTCTTGGTCATTGACCCACGACAAGTCGGCATTTTGCAGCCCAAGCCCGTTGTAGCGCAGACTTGGCAGTTCCAAACGAAACTCGGAGGTGCCCGCTCTGGCGTTCAGTTTAGCCCGGAGGTTGACGTTTTGGAGTGTGTCCAAGCCGGGGTCGAGCAATCGAGTGAGGCCTCGGGTGTTTTTCAGGTGGATATTGAGTTTGTAGTTGTCTGAAAGGTACGCGGAGTCGGGTTCGGGATTTCCGAAGGCCTGCCGCGCCAAATTGGGGTAGTACTCGTGAAAATACCTCAAAGCGTTGGCGGCCATTTTATTGACCTCAAACCGCCCCTCGATAATCCCGTCGGCGATGTCGGAAAGGAGGATAAAATTCCGGATACCGTTCGGGCGGGTAGTGGCCGCAAAGGTGAGCGAATCTATGTGGTGGTGGAATTTTTTGTCCTGCACCAGCCGGAAATTGCGCAGCACGACTGCCCCACGCAGGTCATCAAGGTTGCGGGCAAACAGTCTGATCTTTTGGATTTTGCCCGACAAAACCCAGTCTTTGTCCACCAAGTTTAGGGCACCGAGGTCCACCCGGTTCAGGTTGGCCTTGAAATCGTACTCTGGAACAGAATCCCGGAAGTTGACCGTTCCGTCGAAGGAAAAATCCATGTTGGGGTCCTCCATACCGAGGTGCCCTGTAAACACCGACTGCTCGAAGCGCCCGTTCATCTCCACATCCCGATAGTTGTAGCCCCGGAAATAAAACGAGTCCATGGTTCCGTTGAGCCTGGCTTTTATGGTTTCCAAAGTTAGTCCGGTGCCTTCCGAAATGTTTGTCCGAAACGTTGACTTGCCGAATTCCGCGTTGCCGGTCCATTTGGCCATGTCAAAGTTATTCATGTTGAGAAACCCGGAATAGGTCGCCTTTTCGGCTCCGCCGCCGAGATCGAGTTTCATATCCACGTTTCCGTACCCGACCTGAGTGGACAGGTCGCCGGTCAGGATGTGGTTGATGCCGAACAGAATCTGGTAGGTTCCGCTGAAATTGATGTTCCCTAACCGGTCGAAGTATTCGGGTGCTTCAAAGCCCGGAATGATCATGCGCACGGTTCGCATGTTGGTTTTGGCGCGTTCGAGGTCAAAAAACAGGCGCATTCGGTCGCTGCCCTCGGTTAAATCATCGCCGTCAAAATTGCCTGCGATGTACAAGTCGTCGCCGAGTTGAAACCGGAGGGATCGCCCATTCAGGCGGTTGATCCGTCCGTCAATAAGGCCGGTGATATCCACGGCGAGCTCGCGGTTTTTTACAAAAAAAGCATTTTCCTCCAAGTCTTTGCTGAAGTACATGATATCGCCAAGGCGCACCTTGGAGCCTTCAGCAAAACGCCCGTCCAGGTACACCCCTTTCGTGAATCGCTCGTAATCGTGGTAGGTTTGGTAGCGCAGGGCGAGAGTGTCGCCCAAGGTGCTGCCGTTGGTTTCCAGGCGCATGCCGTACAGGGCAGTGGTAGTGTCGTTCACGTACACCTCGTTGGCTTCCAAGTGTTGGATAGAAAACCCACACTGCTCTTTGCAAGTCATGTGGCGCAATTTGCCGTGAAACGACAGCTCGGAGGTAGCCGTCACGCTGTCGGCTTCGATAGCGATATCACGCACGGCTAAATGAGCGAAATCCATGTTTTGCTCGAATGCATGCCGGGCGGGTGTATCGTCGTATTTATCCAAGAAAAACTGCGCGTCGCGCAAAATTAACTTGCCCACTAAAGCCTGCAACGGTTGGCTTTTTTCGGCTGTCGGGGTTTCTTCCGGGCTTTCGTCGTTGGTTTCCAGCGCGGGGCGTTCTGCTATCGCAAATACCACTCCCTCCAGCAAAATAGACGGTACGTTGAGGTTTTTTTTCAAAAAATCCCACTTGTTGATCCGAATGGCCCCGTTGCCCACCTTGCCAAACATGCGCTTGCCTGCCATCTTGTCGTCCGACAATAATTGAACGTCGGTCAGCTGCACATTTTTCACACGCAGTTGAAATGAGCTCGGCTTTTCATTGGGATCGGGTGGTGGTCCGGCGAAGTAATCAAGCAGGAATTGCAGGTTGGTAGTGGAGTCGCCCGCCATTTTCTGAATGTTCACGCGAGCGCGAGTCAGGCTGATTTCGTCAAATTCCAATCGGCTTTGCAGCAGGGAAAAAATATTGGAGTTCAGCCCGGCTTTCAGGCGCTCCACGTACAGCAGCGTGTCACCACGCAAGTCGGCCATGTAAAATCCTTCCAGCACGAGGTTGTCAAAAAATGAAATGTCCACGTGCTGGATTTTCACGGTGGTGTTCAGTTCGCCCGACAGGTGGGCCGTGATTTTTCCGATGAGCCAGTTTTGTACCAACGAAGACTGGAGCAAGAAGTACAAGAAGATCAGTGTGGCTACCACGCCAAATGCCGCATTCTCCACGCGTCGCCATAAGCGCCTGAGCGCCGAAAGCCACTGGCCCGGTGCGGCATCAGCGGCCTCCGGTTCGGTGTTTGTTCGTGGTTTTGAATCTTCCATTTTTTTGAAGTTGTAACGTCGGAAGGGTTCTATACCCATCCGACGTTGGTCCGTCACCGTAGCCGAAAACTGGATGCCCCCAGCAGCCCCTTGTCGCAGTACACCGCCGCCACGTAGTTTCCGGCCTTTAGTTTTTCTTCCAATTTGTGCGCAATGGACAATCGCTGCGTGGTTTCGATCACCACTTGCTTGACCTGCTGCGCTACAATTTCTACTGGGCCGGTTGGCGCGTAAACGGTTGCCTTGATCGGATTGTTTATCGCGATGGGCTTGCCTTTGTCGTCCGTGACAGACAAATACAGTTTTTGAGGCCCGTGAAACGGTTCCGGGACATCGGCCAGATCGAAACTGATCAGCAGCTCCCGCGCCCGGCGTGCCCGAACAGTGAGTTTGTCATTGCGCAGTTCCACCTCCACGCGGAAAGAGGAGGCTTTGAATGACGCAGACTGTGTTTTTTGAATTTGCTCCTCCAATTGCTTTGCCAAGTCTGTCACCTGCTCTTCCAATTTGGTGTTTTTGTTCGTCAGCAAATCGTTTTCCTCGCGCAGTTTTTGGTTTTCCTGGCGCAGCACCAGCATGATAGTCTCGAATTCTGTTTTGATGCGGCTTAGGTCGGCCACTTGCTTTTCCAACTCGGACGCATCTTTGGCCGCAGCCGCCTTGATCTGTTTGATAACGATCTCTTTTTGCTCGATGAGGGCTGCCGTTGTCGTCACTTGGCCCTGCAGGTTTTCATTCTCCGTGCGCAAGCCGGAGTAAGCAAGGGACAGGCTGTCCAAGTCGCTCTCGATACTGGTTTTCACCATGGCGAGGGAGTCCATCATCTGTTGTTGCATCGCGAGGTCATCGGCGACTCTTTTGGTTTTTTGCCAAAAAAACCAGCCTACCGCGCCGGAAAGAAGCAAAAGGATGGTAACGACGATACCGTACACACGGGAATTTGAATTTGCGATCATTGCGTGGAAGAATTTAAATGTCCAAGAAAATCGGCCCTGGAGGAAAGTTCTCGTTCAAAGCGGCTTTTCTCTTCCGGAGTGTTTGCATTGGCCAAAAAATGGGGATCGGGCGGGTCGAGCAGGAAAACATCGGCTGCCATCAAGGTATGCCTCGCGCAGCGCTTGCCTTGAGCAAGGCGCTCGGCCAGCAACGGGGCCACTGCAGGCTCCCAAATGGCAAACAAGGGGTCGGGAGAATCATCGGCAAATGCCGGCGAGCGAAAAGCGGTGGCCGCCCGGTCGGCACGACGCCCCTGAAGTAGGCTCCGAACAACGGCAGCACTTACGAAAGGCATGTCGCACGCAACGACCAACCACGCGGAGCGAGGGTGTTCGGAAAACGCCGAGGTGATGCCTCCCAGCGGGCCGGAATCGGGAAAACAATCAAAAATTAGTGGTAAATCAGGCATTTCGCCAGCCTGATCGGGGCGGCATGAAACAAAGGTTAGGATACCAAGAGATTCCAACAGGCGCACCAAGTATTCGCGCTGCGGCATACCGTGCCACTCGATTTGGCCCTTATCCTGTCCCATTCGGGTGGATCTTCCTCCTGCCAACACCAATGCTTTTATCGGTGGCCAACGCTCTTCCTGCGTGTTTGTCATGGATATGCTGCTTGAAAAAAATGCAACGCCAGCCCTGTCAAGCAGGGTCGTACTTTGCGGCCTCAAAATTAGATTCTTTTATCCAAACTTCAATTTTTCGCAACTATGCTGACCGTCGAGCAGGCAACGGACCTCATTCTCGCCACCGTTCCCGTAGCCAATACCGAGCGAGTCCCGCTGACGACTGCTGCAGGCCGGGTGCTGCGCGAGGAAATCCGCGCCGACCGCGATTTTCCGCCGTACAACCGCGTGGCAATGGACGGTATCGCCATTCGGTTCGCCGAATTTGCTGCGGGCCGAAGGGAATTTGACGTGATCGGCCAATCGCCAGCCGGTTCGGGCAAACAGGCCCTACCCCACTCCGGCACCTGCGTCGAGGTTGCTACGGGAGGCGTTTTGCCGGACATGTCCGACACCGTAGTGCCCTACGAGCAGCTGCAGATAGCAAAAGAGAAGGCCGTCATCGAAACGGACAATGTTGTTTTTCAACAAAATATCCACTTGCAAGGGATTGACCGGCAACAAGGCGACCGCTTGTTGTTTCCTGGCAAACGGTTGGGGGCCGCCGAATTGGCCGTGCTGGCCACGGTCGGTCAGGCAGCGGTCTTGGTCAGTGCGTTGCCCGACGTGGCCATCATTTCCACGGGCGACGAGTTAGTGGAGGTGAGTACTGTCCCGCTGCCCTGGCAAATCCGGCAGTCGCACCCATCGGCCCTTTCTGCTTTGTTGGCCGGGTGGAGTGGCCGAATCCAATCACACCACAGCCGGGACATCCCCGAGGAATTGGCTGCACTGGTGTGCCAAGTCCTGTCCGGCTGCCGGGTTGTATTGCTCACCGGAGGTGTTTCTGCCGGAAAAAAAGACTACGTTCCAGCCATTTTGACCAGCCTTGGTGTCGAGATTGTTTTTCACAAAGTGTCGCAACGGCCCGGCAAACCACTTCTTTTTGGCCGGGCACCGAACGGAAGCGTAATATTTGCCCTTCCGGGCAATCCCGTTTCGGCGTTCATGTGTACATGCCGGTACGTATTGCCGTGGCTGCACCGACACCTCGGAATGTCGCCGTTAGGGAGTGAATGGGCTGTCCTGGCCGAGTCATTGGAGTTCAAGCCCGACCTGACGTGGTTTGTGCCTGTCGCACTGGAAAATAACCGGGGCACCCTGCTCGCACACCCTAAGCCGGGGCACGGCAGTGGCGATCTGGCGAACCTGCACGAGGCCGGTGGTTTTCTCGAATTGCCCAAAGGGCGGCACCAGTTCGAGAGTGGCGAGGTTTTTCCTTTGGTGCGATATGCCACCCAGTAGTCAGTGTTGAAAAAAAATCGGACGATGTCCTAAAATCGTTGAAAATTGCCTCCCGAAAACAAATAATTTTCGGTGAGTCCAGTTTTAGGCGCCGAAACAACTGAACTGTATTAGCTATGAAACAACTACAGGATTTCTTTCTCTTCTGCTCCGGCGTAGATCGCAGCTTCTTGGAGCGCTGCCCGTCCGACACCAATAAATATATAGGTATCGGGGCCACCATTTTTTTCACAGGCGTTCTCGCCTTTTTTTCCGCCAGTTATGCCCTGTTCACCGTGTTCGGCTCCTACGCCTTGGCCATCGCTTTTGGCCTTGTTTGGGGGCTGATGATCTTCAACTTAGACCGGTATATTGTGCTCAGCATGAAAAGCAACGGCAACTGGTGGCGTGACCTGTTGGTGGCAGCCCCACGGCTCTTGCTGGCGGTGCTGTTGGCGCTGGTTATTTCCAAACCACTGGAGCTGAAGATTTTTGAAAAAGAAATCCAAGCCGAGTTGGTAACCATGGAGCAGGAGGTGTACAAACAGCAAGAGGACAAACTGAAGGCACGCTACCAAGCCCAAATTGACGAAGAAACAGCCCGGATCAACCTGCTGAAGACCGAGATCGCTCAAAAAACAGAAGCCCGGAATGTACTCGTGAAACAGGCTGTGCAAGAAGCCGACGGCACGGGCGGCTCCGGCAAAAAAAACCTCGGACCCATTTACCGGGCTAAAAAAGCCGAAGCCGACCTTGCCCAAGCCGAACTGGAGCGGACAATGGCCCTGAACCAACCCCAGATCATGGAAAAAACCCTGGCCGTTCAGAAACTGGAATCTACCGTGGCCAAAGAAGTTGCTACCCTGAAGCGCACGCGCTACGACGGCCTGGCCGCCCGCATGGAGGCCCTGTCTCGCCTGAGCGGCAAGAGCCTCGCCATTCTGTACGCCAGTATTTTCATCACCTTCCTTTTTATCGCCATTGAAACGGCCCCGATCACCGTCAAACTGATCTCTTATCGTAGCCCCTACGACTACCTGTTGCACGAGCACGAGCATGTTTTTGAAATGGCAACGCTGGAATCCGTGACCTTGCGGACAAATGCCGTGACCAACAAACTCCGGTTCGACACCGACTCCGGTCGGCACCTCGTTCTGGCCCGAATTGCAGCGGAAAAGGCGCTTATTGACTACAAACTCAAAGAGAAATTGGAGGAACTGAAAACCAAGCCGTACAACTGGTCCATGGAATAACGACCTTTATGGAAAAGAAAATAAACTGGAACGACCTCACACCGGAGGAAGAGCACGTCATCGTCGGCAAGGGCACCGAACGTCCGTTTACGGGTGAATACCTGAACCACAAGGCCGAGGGCCAGTTCATTTGTCGCCGCTGCAACGCACCGCTTTACCGGTCGTCGGACAAATTCGACAGCGGTTGCGGTTGGCCGTCGTTCGACGACGAAATCCCCGGCGCGGTACGGCGCGAGGAAGACCGTGCCTTGGGCATGCGGCGCGTCGAAATTCTATGTGCCAACTGCGACGGCCACCTTGGGCACGTTTTCCACGGTGAGCGCATGACAGCCAAGAACACCCGCCATTGCGTCAACTCCCTGTCCATTCGGTTTGTGCCTCCAGCCTAAAAAAATTCGAAAAACCGAACCTTCAGTTCCGGTCGTCCTTGGCTGCTTCGCGTTTTTCGATGTATTCCCGCCAGAGCGCTTCGTAGTCGTACGAGATGTAAAACTCGGTATCGAACGCGCCCCATGCCCCGTTTTCGATGGCGAGGTTGAGCCGTCGTATTCCACTCACGGGCACTTGCAACACGACCACGTGGCCCAGCCCCATCGCCAGCGTCCATGAAACAATGCGTGTATCCTCTGGCGGAAACATATCCCAAAAGCCTTGCGCTTCCAGCACCCGCCGAATTTCGTACAAATTTTTCCCCTGCTGATGCTTGAGGATGAGCGTCACCATGACGCTGTCCTCCATCGGAAGTAGCATTGGCTCAAAGGAGGGTCCCGGCGACGGCGGCACGGGTTTGGGCACAGGCTCTTGCGCCAACAACCCGGAAGACAGCCCGGCCAGCACCGCCAGCGTGAGCCACATCATTTTTTTCTTCATCGTAAAATCAGATTTCAATAACACGGTAAACAAGAAGCCGTAAAGATATGACGGCCCTTTTCTTGCGAAACTTTCATTTGCGCCTATTTTTGCCCCGGCCAACCAGCCGCCCTTGCGGAGGTGACAAAAAACCAGATACCTTTTAACCAGAAACCCTCCAACCAGTAACCTTTCAACCATCATGCGCCAACACCCAGCTGGATTACCCTTCTTATTTTTCACTGAAATGTGGGAACGCTTCGGCTACTACCTCATGATCGGGATTTTCTTCCTGTACATGACCGACACGCAGGCCGGGGGCCTCGGCTTTGAGCGGGCCACCGCCTCGGACATTTACGGGACGTTCATCGCCTTGGTGTATGTCACGCCGTTCGTCGGTGGCTTGCTGGCCGACCGCGTGCTGGGCTATCGGCGCAGTATCATACTGGGCGGATCGCTCATGGGACTTGGTTATTTGCTGCTTGCCATACCCAACAACCTGACCACGTTCTACCTCTCCATGGCCGTGATGATCCTCGGCAACGGTTTTTTCAAGCCCAATATCTCGACCTTGCTGGGCAACCTGTACAACGAAGACCGGTACCGCGCCCGAAAGGACGACGGCTATAGCATTTTTTACATGGGCATCAATATTGGTGCCCTGATTTGCAATTTCGTGGCGGCCTACCTGCGCAACTCCTACGGCTGGGGCTACGCTTTTGCCGCAGCGGGCATCGGGATGTTCGTCGGCGTGGCCGTTTTCATGAGTGGTTCCCGCAAAATGGCCCACGCGGACGTGCGCAAGGAAGTCAACCCGAACGAGGCCGGAGTCGCCACGTTGCTTTCTTCGGTGCTTTTGCCTGCTATCCTCACGGGCCTTCTGGCCTGGAACATACCCGGAAACATCCTCGGCACAGACTCGAACGACGCGTTCATTTTCGGCTCGCTTCCCATCATCGGTTTTTTCCTGTGGATACTATGGAAAGCACCGCCAGAGGAAAAATCACGCATTAAGGCGTTGCTAGCCATTTACGCCGTTGTCATCGCTTTTTGGGCCGTTTTCAAACAAAACGGTACAGCGCTTACCACATGGGCCGAGTTCTACACCGATCGGTCCATGCCTGCTCTTATGGAAGGCCCGGCCAAGTTTATGGGCATGGTGCAAGAGGTAAAAAATGAACCGGACACCTTCCCGATCTACGACGAGCAGTTCCGTACCAGCAAAGACCCCCTTACTGGAAAGATCGCCACAGCCGTCACAGTGCCCCCCTACCTGTCGAACGTGCCTGAAGCAGACCGGCCCGCACCCGGAGAAACGATCCGATTAGTCTCCACAGAGATTTACCAATCGGTGAACCCGTTTTTCGTGATCGTGCTCACGCCCCTCGTGGTTTGGTTTTTCGGCGTGATGCGACGACGAAAACGGGAACCGAGTACGCCGGCCAAAATGGGCCTGGGGTTGGTAATTTCTGCCTTGTCCACGTTGGTTACGGTCTGGGCGGTGTACGCGTGCCACAACGGCGCGGAAAAAGCCTCCGTTTGGTGGCTGATCGCGACCTACGGCGTGGTCACCGTGGGCGAACTGTGCCTAAGCCCGATGGGTTTGTCGATGGTATCCAAGATGGCGCCTGCACGAATTGCCGGCCTGATGATGGGCGGATGGCAACTGGCTACTTCTATTGGCAACAAACTCAGCGGGATATTGGCCACGTTGTGGGATAAATACGATGACAAAGCCAATTTTTTCTGGGTTAATTGTGCCCTGTTGACCATTGCTGCCATCGCACTTTTTCTCATGTTGCGGTGGCTAAACAGGTTGTTTCGAGAACAAGGAATCTTGTAACTGCGCTACCTTGCGCCGTATTTACTAATCAACTTTTTTCATCATGGCAAGCCGACATAAACTTACCTCCAAACCTCGCCGAAGCCAAAACGACAAAGCCGAACTGCGAAAATTTCTGGTAATCGTGGCCATCGCCACATTGGCGCTTATCGCGTTAGTGTATGTGCTCATCAAGTAGCGTGGCGCGCTGTAAAGAACAGTGCCGCAGCGACTCTTTTCGCATTCACGACAAGCGGTTCTTGTAGTCGCGGTAGCCAAATTTTTTGACCACGTCCAGATGGCCATCTTCGCGCCAAATCGCGATGGCGGGATGCGTCACGCCGTTGAAGGTTGTGGTTTTCACCATTGTGTAGTGGATCATGTCCTCGAACACGATCTTTTGACCTGTTTTTAGCGGGCTTTCAAAAGCATACTCGGCCATAAAATCGCCGCTAAGGCAACTGACACCGCCGAGTCGGTACTGGTTTTTATCGGCTGGTAGCGGTTCGGCATTGGCACCTCGTACCCGTGGCCGGTAAGGCATTTCTAAGGTGTCGGGCATGTGTGCGGTGAACGACACATCGAGAATCGCCGTTTTTATGCCCTTGTTTTTCACCACATCCAGCACGCTGGCCACGAGCACGCCTGTATCCCACGCAATGGCGCTGCCTGGCTCCAGAATGACCTGCAAATGCGGGTGCCGCGCACGAAAACCACGTAACACGCCGATGAGGTGCTCCACGTCGTAGTCCTGGCGAGTCATCAGGTGGCCGCCGCCGAAATTCACCCATTTCAGAGCGGGCAAAAAGGCACCGAAGCGCCGCTCGAAGTGCTCCAGTGTCGTTTCCAAGTCATAACTGCTGCTCTCGCAAAGAACGTGGAAATGCAGGCCCTCGATCCCGTCGGGCAAATGCCCCCGAAAATTCTCGACCACCTCGCCAAGGCGCGAACCGGGCGAGGCGGGGTTGTACAGCGCCGTGTCAACGGGCGACCACTCCGGATTCACCCGGATGCCTGGGCTGATCGGTTCCGAGTGTTTTTCCAGACGACGGCGAAAACGGCGGTACTGCGTCAGGGAATTGAACGTGATGTGGCTCGAATATTTCAGGATAGTGCCGAACTCGCGCGGCAGGTACGCCACCGAGTAGGTGTGCGCCTTGGTTTTCATCTCCTCAAAACACAACCGCGCCTCGCCCAACGACGAGGCCGTGGCGCCGCTGAGGTACTGGCGCACGAGCGGGAAGGCGCTCCACATGGCGAAGCCTTTGAACGCCAGAATGATTTGCACACCAGCTTCGCGCTGCACCCGGTCAATCCGTTGCAGGTTTTTGCGCAGCAGCGACTCGTCAAGCACGAAACAGGGCGAGGGAATTTTGGAAATGTCCATGTCGGGTTGGGTTGGGTTGAGTTGAGAAATGACAAGATCTTACCTACGATGGGAAAGAATTTACCTACAAAGGGAAAGAACTTACCTACAAAGGGAAAGAACTTACCTATACTTTAACAATAAAACACTACTACCTTAGCTGTGCTCTTCAAAAAACGGGAGGCAAACCCGAAACTCCCCATCAAGAAGTAGGGCGAAACAGCCGAAAGCGTCAGTGTAGGCATCCAAAAACGATTTGTTATGAAAGAAACTACTGCTCCCCGTCTTGCACTCGGCCTGAACGGCCCCATCCCAAGTTTTTTTAATCGAAGCCCGCAAGCCTTTCTCGGTATCATGTTGTGGCTTGTTCTTGCGGTGACGGCCAAAAGCGCTTATGCCCAAGGTGGCTTCTGTGGATCTAGTGAGGTTTGGCAACAAATACTGGCGAATGATCCGGGCTTGCACCAGACTCTGACAGGAAATGAGGGAGTGATTTCTGATGCAATGCACACCAACCCACTCGCCATCATGAACCACACCGTTTACACGATTCCCGTTGTGTTTCATGTCATTCACCTCGGAGAACCAGTTGGCCAAGGCACGAACATAAGCGACGCAAAACTGATTCAAGGGATTTCCGACTTAAATACGTATTTCAGAGATGCCATGAATACTGGAACGGATGTGGAAATCGAATTTTGCCTTGCTCAACGCACGCCATCCGGCTTGCCCTCGACGGGAATAAATCGAGTTAATGGAACCGGAGTAGGTGGTTACGAAAACCCTAACGCAGACTGTGAAAAAAACCGCCGCCCTCAAGCCCGGCGGAGCTTGCCCGTCCCCACGCCCGTCGTGGCGCGCCACGCCAGGGTCCGAAAAACCGGC
>JBEBHD010000072.1:0-18802 GCA_040080915.1 Saprospiraceae bacterium | reverse complement strand
GCTTACCTTTGCCCACCCAACCAACAATCTTCGTTTTTTTATGAAAAAAACTGCTCTGCTCGGCTTTTTCCTGCTCACCCTTTCACTTGGGGCCGGTGCCCAAAAAAACCTGACCATGGCTGATGCCATCATGAAGGGCCGAACCGCCCTCGCGCCAGCTAATCTGCGCCAACTCCAGTGGATACCCGGCACCAACCAATTTGTGCATGTGGCCAACAACAAGCTCGTGCGCGTCAACGCCGCCGACCTCGCCACCGATACCCTCGACCTGCTCCCCGGCATAAACGCCGGTTTGGAAAAATCGGGCGCGGAAACACTCAAGGCCCTGCCCGCCATCGCGTGGACGGACGACAAAAACATCTGGTTCCAGACCAAGACGGACATTTTCACATACAACCTCGATGGCGCACTGTCGCGCAAAAACTGGTTTCCCGCCGATGCCGCCAACCTCGACATCCACGACAAAACCCACAAAGCCGCTTACACTCGCGACAAAGGACTGTGGGTCAACATCGGCGGCAAAGACCTCGGCGTGGCCAAAAGCGAACAGGACGGCATCGTGTATGGCGAAAGCGTACACCGCCAGGAGTTCGGCATCAACAAGGGCACGTTCTGGAGCGCGTCGGGCCGATACCTCGCGTTTTACCGCATGGACGAAACCATGGTGACCCAGTACCCCATCTATGTGCTGGACTCCATGCCCGCGCAAGCCCGCAACGTGCGCTACCCGTACGCAGGCGCTACCAGCCACCACGTCACAGTCGGCGTTTACGACACCCAGTCCGGTCAAAAATGGTACATCAAGACCGGCGAACCAGCCGAGCAGTACCTGACCAATATCGCCTGGACACCCGACGACAAGTATGTGCTCATCGCCGTGGTTAATCGCGGTCAAAATCGGATGTGGCTCAACCAGTACGATGCCGCCTCGGGCGATTTCGTAAAAACCCTGTTCGAGGAATCCAGCGAGAAATGGGTGGAGCCGGAAAACCCGCCCGTGTTCGTGCCCGGCTCCAACACCGATTTTGTCTGGCAAAGCGAGCGCAACGGATTCAACCACTTGTACCTATACAACCTGTCGGGCAAGATGCTCCGCCAGATCAGTACGGGCAACGCCCCGGTGACGCGCTTCATCGGTTTTTCCAAGGACGGCAAGCGGTGTTTTTACCAAATGGCCGACGAAACCGGCATGAACCGCAACTGCCTCGTGGCCGAGGTATACCCCAACGTGGGTCAAACCTGGGTGAACGGCACCGAAGCCGGTACCCACAACGTGTTCGCCAACTCCACCGGTGAGTGGGCGCTCGACGTTTTTTCCAATGCCGAAACCCCGCGCAACGTGTACGTGTATCCGGTGAAAAAACCTGCCGAACGCAAACTCGTGTTCAGCGCCCAAAATCCGGTGACCGACTATGCCCTCGGACAAACCCGCCTCCTCAGCATACCCTCACCCGGCGGCCCTGCGCTCAACGCCCGCATGATCCTGCCCGTGAATTTCGACCCCGCCCGGAAATACCCTGTGCTCGTGTACCTGTACAATGGCCCGCACGTGCAGCTCGTGACCAATTCCTGGCTCAACGCCGCCGAACTATGGATGCACCGCATGGCTCAGCAGGGCTATGTCGTGTTCACAGTGGACGGACGCGGCTCGGCCAATCGAGGTTTTGCTTTCGAAAGCGCTCTGCACCGCCGCATGGGCGATGCGGAAGTGGAAGACCAACTCGCCGGTGCCCGTTACCTGAAAAGCCAGTCGTTCGTGGACAGCACACGTATGGGCGTGTTCGGCTGGAGCTACGGCGGGTTTATGACCACCTCTCTCATGTCGCGCCCCGAAGCAGCGGGCACTTTCGCCTGCGCGGTAGCTGGCGGTCCGGTCATTGACTGGCGCATGTACGAGATCATGTACACCGAGCGCTACATGGACACACCGCAGGAAAACCCCGACGGCTACGAGCACAGCAGCCTGTTCAACCACATTGACAACCTCAAGGGCCGCCTGCTGATGATCCACGGATCGTCCGACGATGTGGTGCTGTGGCAACATTCCCTGCGCTACATCCGCGAGTGCGTGAAAAAAGGCAAGCAGATTGACTACTTCGTTTACCCCGAACACGAGCACAATGTGCTGGGCCGCGACCGGGTACACCTGTTCGAAAAAATCGACCGGTTCTTCGAGGACAACCTGCTGAACCTGCCGGTCAAGCGCCCGTAAGTACAATGTGCTAATTAAAAAATGTGCTAATGTGCTAATTAAAAGATGCGCCAGTATGCCCGTTTTCCGGTCAAAGACCTGGCGATTTGCAAACGCCAACTGCTCGCTTGGGCGGACGCGCACCCCGTGGCTGTTTATCTGGACAGCAACACCTACCCCAACCAAACCCACCACACCTGGGAGTGCCTTGTTGCCGTGGGGGGCGCAGCCGTTTTACAGGCAAATAGTGGCCAGGCCTTTGCCGACCTGAAAAGGTTTTACGATGAAAAACAGGATTGGCTCTTCGGCTTTTTTGGTTACGACCTGAAAAACGAAGTGGAAAAACTACGCTCCGACAGCCCCGATGCCATTGGGCTGCCCGACCTGTTTTTTTTTCAGCCCGAAACAGTTGTCGGTATTCGAGGCGGGCATTCCGAGGCGCCTGGCTTAGCCGAAGTAGAGTTTTTTTCCCTTGCCGGCAAGCCCGACAGCATCTGGCAGGTCATTCAAAATGCCCACCCAGTCGCAAACCCCGAAACGCCAGCAGTATCCTTCGAACCGCGATTTAGTTTGCCCGAATACCTGGCCACCGTGGAGGCAGTCCGGCAACACATCATCGCGGGCGACGTGTACGAAATGAACCTTTGCCAAGAGTTTTTTGCCGAAGGTACCCGGATCGAACCAGCGGTTGTTTTTGAACGGCTGAACAAACGGACGCGGGCACCATTTGCAGCCTATTTTCGGCTCAACCACCGCTACCTGATGTGCGCCAGCCCCGAGCGTTTTTTGCGCAAGGAAGGCCAACAGTTGGTCTCACAACCGATCAAGGGCACCCGCCGCCGCCACGCCGACCCTGCGGAGGACGAACGCGCCCGCGAGGACTTGCGCAGCAGCGAAAAAGACCGCGCCGAAAACGTCATGATCGTGGACCTGGTGCGCAACGACCTCGCCCGCAATTGCCTGCCCGGCTCTGTCCGCGTGGACGAGCTCTTCGGCATCTATTCCTTCCAGACTGTAAACCAGATGATCTCCACGGTATCAGGCACTTTGCAGCCGGGCACGCATCCGGTGGAGGCCATTCGGGATGCGTTTCCCATGGGCAGCATGACGGGTGCGCCAAAGGTGATGGCCATGCACCTGATTGAGCAATACGAGCAGACGCGACGCGGGCTGTACTCCGGGGCGCTGGGTTACTTCGCACCCGACGGCGATTTTGACTTCAATGTGGTGATCCGCAGCCTCCTGTACAACGCCGAATCGAGCTACCTCTCCTGCCAGGTCGGCGGTGCCATCGTGTACGATTCCGTGCCGGAGCAGGAGTACGAGGAGTGTATGGTGAAGGTGGGGGCGTTGCTGGGAAGTTTGGATACTGCCTGACGGCTGTGTCAAAAAAAAATTACATGATTGCAGATTACATGATTGCAGATTTTTGAAGTCTGCGGCACCCACCGCGACAAAAAAACAAGGGTTCGGGTACCAAACGTCAGAAGGGTTTCAAACCCTTCCGACGTTGCGCCGCCCCGTCAATCCACACAACTGCAATACCGGTCCCGCAGCCACACCACCCTACTTACGCTCAACAAACCGATCATCCGTCAGCGCCCGCAAAAACGCTTCCAGATCAATTTTTTCCTGCTCCGTCAGGCCGAGCGGCCGGGCCAGCAGCGTATCGCGGTTTATGCTGTGCGGGACAAACTTGGCGGGCTGGTCGTAGTAATCAATCACCTCACGCAGGGTGCGAAAAGAGCCGTCGTGCATGTACGGCCCGGACACGGCCACGTTCCGCAGGCCGGGCACCTTGAACCGCCCCATATCGCTGGAGTCCTTTGAAATGCCGAAGCGCCCGGTGTCGTTCCGCGCACGGCCGTCGAACAGGCCGATGTTTCGGAATTCGTCGCCCGTGAAATCAGGGCCGAAATGGCAATCGAAACACTTGCCTTTTTTCATAAAAACCTGCCGACCGCGCACGGCAGCGGTGTTCATGGCAGTCTCGTTGCCGTTCATCCAGCGGTCGAAGGGCGTGGCACCGGTTTCGAGGGTGCGCACGAAGGCGGCGAGTGCGCTGGCGAGATTGACTGAATCGGGTTGCTGGCCGTACACAGCCCGAAAGTAGCCTTGGTACTGAGCGCTGGAGCGCAGCCGCTCCAGTGCGACGGGAAGGGGCAGGGCCATTTCCACGGGATTTTCGATGGGTTGGAGCACCTGTTGTTCCAGCGTATAAGCGCGGCCGTCCAGAAAAAAAGAAGCGCGAGAAGCCATGTTGGTGATGGCAGGCGTATTCCGGGTGCCTTTTTGCCCGCCCACGCCGAGGCTCACGGCGGAGGTGTCCGAAAACGCAAACGCTGGAATGTGGCAGGAGGCGCAGCTGATGCTTTGGTCGAGGGACAGCATTTTATCCTCAAAAAGTATCTCGCCCAGACCTTCGGCAGAAATCTCGGAATGCCTGGCGGGCAAAAAAGCCGATACGGCTGTGAAAAGCCCCGCAAGCAGCAACAATGTTGAACACGTATTTTTCATGGCGGGCACAAAGGTCGTGTATCGCTACTATTCGGCAAATCCAGCGAGCCGCTTTGTTTGGCCGTGCCCCGCCCTTGGCCGACATTTGCACATTCTACGTTCATAATTTCTCGACCAACTATTTTCCTATGCGTCTTCCTTTCCATTCCCGCCTATTCCGAATAGCCGGCCTCGTTCTCGGTGTTTTGGCCTGGTTGGCCAACGCCAGCAACCCGCCCACCGGAAATACTGGCGCACCGTTCGACGGTAGCTGCAACAACTGCCACAGCGGCGGCAGTTACAGCGGTACCGTAGTAGTGGACGGCCTTCCAGGCACGATCGAACCCAATACCACCTACCCGCTCACCATCACGCTCACCGCCACCGGCGGCAGCCCCGTTCGAGCAGGCTATCAATTGGTCGTGGTGGACGGCAACAACGCGAACGCTGGCGACCTGATTACCGTCAACGGCCAAAGCGGCACCGAGTTTTTTTCCAGCAGGGAGTACATCGAACACCGCGGCGCGAAGGTTTTTTCGGGCGGCTCGGTACAGTGGGCATTCAACTGGAAATCGCCTGTTTCCGCCAGCGGCAACACGATCAAGCTGTTCTTTATCGGCAATTTCACCAACGGAAACGGCCTAACAAGCGGCGACAACGCCATTGAGGCTACTGATACCTACTCGTTCTCCGGCCTGCCCCCTGTCACGGCAACTATGTCGAGCGTAACACCGGTCTCCTGTTTTGGAGGCAACAACGGCAGCGCTACCGTGGAGGCCGACGGCGGCGCACCACCCTATTCCTACCTGTGGTCGAACGGCCAAAACGGCCAGACCGCCATCAACCTGACCGCTGGCACGTACACCGTCACGGCCACCGGCTCCGGCGGCTCCGGCACGGCCACCGCCACGGCGGTGATCACCCAGCCGCCAGCGATCACCGCCAACGTCACCGTCCAAGGTGTACTTACTTGTATCAACACCTCTGTGACCGCCACCGCCAACGTATCCGGCGGCACTGGCCCGTATACGTTCGAGTGGTCGAGCGGCCAAACGGGCAACCCCGTACAACTGACCACGCCGGGCAACCATGTTGTTTCGGTCACTGACAGCAACGGCTGCCTCAAGGTAGCCCAAGCCACCGTGCTCAGTAACACAACAGCGCCCAACGTACAGGCAGGCCCAACGGCTACGCTAACCTGTGCCCAGCCGACTGCCGTCCTCAACGGAGCAGGCACTTCCACCGGGCCAACATTCACCTACCTCTGGACGGCCTCAAATGGTGGCAACATCGTATCCGGAGCCACCACACTCACGCCCCTCGTAAATGCAGCGGGCACCTACACCCTTGTCGTGACCAATTCCACCAACGGGTGTACCGCCGAGGATTTCACGACCGCCAGCAGCAGTATCAACCCGCCCACAGCCTCTGCCACAGGCGGTGTCTTGACCTGCACAGCCACCTCGGTCACGCTCACGTCCACGACCAATGCTGGCAGCCCGACCTTTGCCTGGTCTGGCCCCAACGGGTTCACGTCAACTCAGCAGAACCCATCGGCAAACACGGCCGGCACCTACACCGTGGTCGTCACCAACACCGCCAATGGCTGCACCAAAACCGCTACGGCATCCGTCACGCAAAACGTGACACCACCCTCAGCTTCAGCCACCGCCGAGACGCTCACCTGCGCCGATACCATGGCGCAAATAACCACCACGACTAACGCCAACCCGGGCACCTTTGCCTGGAGCGGCCCGAACGGGTTCACATCCTCCATGCAAAACCCGAACGCGCTCATCGCCGGCACGTACACCGTGATCGTTACTAGCGGAGCCAACGGCTGTACCAACACCGCTACCGTGGCAGTGGCGCAAAACACCACACCGCCCACGGCCTCGGCTACCGCCGAAACGATCACCTGCGCCGATACCATGGCGCAAATCACCACCACCACCAACGCCAACCCGGCCACCTTTGCATGGACTGGTCCGAACGGATTTACATCCACGACGCAAAACCCGAACGTGCCCGTTGCTGGAACCTACACAGTGGTGGTGACCAACGGCCCGAACGGATGCACCAACACCGCCACGGTTGTCGTGCCGCTAAACACGACACCGCCTACAGCCTCGGCTACCGCCGAAACGATCACTTGTGTGGACCCGCTCGCGCAAATCACCACCACCACCAACGCCAACCCGGCCACCTTTGCATGGACTGGTCCGAACGGATTTACCTCCACCGTTCAAAACCCGAACGTGAGCGCTTCCGGCACCTACACCGTGACTATTGGCAACGGCGGCAACGGCTGCACCAACACCGCCACGGTTGTGGTGCCATTGAACACCACGCCGCCTACAGCCTCGGCCACAGCCGAAACGATCACTTGCGTAGACCCGCTCGCACAGATCACTACCACCACCAACGCCAACCCGGCCACCTTT
Organism: Saprospiraceae bacterium; assembly: GCA_040080915.1. Taxonomy (GTDB): domain Bacteria; phylum Bacteroidota; class Bacteroidia; order Chitinophagales; family Saprospiraceae; genus M3007. The sequence goes on along the minus strand of JBEBHD010000072.1, from coordinate 11,671 downwards.
GCATGGAGCGGCCCGAACGGATTTACCTCCACCGTTCAAAACCCGAACGTGAGCGCTTCCGGCACCTACACCGTGACTATTGGCAACGGCGGCAACGGCTGCACCAACACCGCCACGGTTGTGGTGCCATTGAACACCACGCCGCCTACCGCCGACATTGCTGCACCGATCAACCTAAACTGCTCGGTTACGGAAATTCAACTGAACGGCACCCCATCGTCACAAGGCCCGAACTTTGACTACCAGTGGACGACCACCGATGGAAACATCATTTCGGGGGATACCACACTCACACCAACAGTAAACGAAGCGGGCACCTATGTTTTATTAGTGACTAATACCACCAATGGCTGCACCTCGACCGATGCCGTCGCCGTCGTGCAATCGCCCCCGGTGAGCGCAACGATAGGCAACGTGGATCACGTGAATTGCAACGGTGAGCAAGACGGTTCGGCCACCGCCACGGGCAGCGGCGGTTCCGGCACGTTTACCTATGTTTGGTCTAACGGCGACAACACGGCCACCGCCGATAACCTCGCGGCAGGCACATACTTTGTCAGCGTCACTGACGGCGAAAACTGCACAGCCACGGCCTCTGTAACCATCAACCAGCCGCTTGTACTGAACGCCAACGCCACCTCAACGGGCGAAACCGGCTCCGGTTCCAACGACGGCACCGCCACGGCCAGCCCATCTGGTGGCACCCCTGGTTACCTGTACCTGTGGAGCACGACCGAAACGACGGCCACCATAACCGGCCTTGCCCCCGGCAACTACACCGTTTCCGTCACCGATGCCGCTGGTTGCACTGCCATCCAAGTCGTAACTGTCAATAGCTTCAACTGCAGCATCTCGGCCTCGGCCACTACGACTAATGTGACCTGCTTCGGCGCGAGCAATGGCACCGCCACAGCCGTGCTCACCGGTGCCGCATTCCCAGCCACTTACCTATGGTCGAACGGCGACACCACCGCCACCGCCGATAACCTCGCACCGGGCACCTACACGGCCGAAATTGAAGATGCCAATGGCTGCCCTGCTGAACTCACCGTGCAGATTACCGGGCCGACCGTGCTGGCAGCCAATGCTTCGGCCACCAACGAAACTGGTGTCGGCCAGAACAACGGCACCGCCACCGCCCAACCCACTGGCGGCACCGGCCCGTACACTTACCAGTGGAGCAACAACGCTACCACCCAAACCATCACAGGCCTTGCACCGGGGCAGTACACCGTCGTCGTGAGCGACGACAACGACTGCACCGCTGTCCAAACGGTGACCGTAAGCGCCTTCGGTTGCAACTTGGCCGCCACTATTTCGTCCGTGAACGTCCTGTGCAACGGCGACAAAACAGGCCAGGCGACAGCCATCCCAAGCGGCGGCTCAGCCCCGATCAACTACCTTTGGTCCAATGGTGCCACCACAGCCACAACTTCCGGTTTGGCAGCGGGTACGTACACTGTGGTGGTCAGCGATGCCGCAGGGTGTCAAACTACCTCGACAGCCACCATTTCCCAGCCAACGCCCATTGAGGTGCAAGCCGCAGTGACACCGGCCTCCTGCCCACAAGCGAAGGATGGATCGGCTACCATTTCCATCAGTGGCGGCACCGGCCCGTACACCTTTTCATGGCCGGGCGGCGGCGGCGGGCAGGGCCTCGGTGTAGGCACTTATACCGTCACCTACACGGATGCCAATGGCTGTACGGTACTTAAAACCATCGTGGTCACCTCCAACGACACGATTGCGCCGAGTGTGACCTGTCCGCCGTCGGTGACTGCTTGTGCAGGCATACCCGCTCAATACACACCCGCCGTGGCTGCCGACAACTGTGGTGCCAACAACACCCAAGTCGAATTGATATCTGGCTTGCCCAGCGGTAGTTCCTTCCCCGTGGGCACGACGGTTCAGGTTTTCCGGGCTAAAGACGCTTCCGGCAACTCGGCTACTTGTTCGTTCGCGATTGAGGTCGGTCCACCTGTCGAAATCAAATTGGACACATCCATCAATGACGTGGGCAATGCCGGATTGGGCAGCATCGCCGTCACCGTGAGTGGCGGAGTGGGCAATCGGATGTTCCTTTGGACAAAAGACGGCCAACCTTTTGCCGACATCGAAGACCTGAACGGCCTGACCAAGGGCGTGTACGTGCTGACGGTGATAGACCAAAACGGTTGTACCCGCACACTTGCGCCGGTATTGATTGACAACACGACATCCATTTCGGAACCGGCTTCCGACGCTTGGTTGCGCGTGATTCCAAACCCGGCCAGCCAGTTTATCTGGTTGGACATGCACGGCTTACAACCGGTTTCTGCTCAGATTCTCGACGCGACTGGCCGTTTGTTGCGCACCCTGACAGCAGGTGAATGGCAAGGCCAAATTGAGGTGGCAAACCTGCCATCAGGTTTACACCATTTGTTGGTGCAAGACCAAAATGGCCGCTCGTACATGGCCAAATGGGTTAAAACCGAGTAGTGCTTTTGTCGAACAAGCGCTGAAGCCAACAGGGGTTAATTTATTGAAAACCAACCCCTGCGGCTTCAGCGCTTAGACAAACTACGCGCATTTTTTTGCAGACAAATAAATTAACAGACGCGGTGTGCCCTTTTGCCCGATATTTACGGCCCGAACAAATCCGTATCGGGCAAACTTACCTATCACAACAGTACCGACTAATGGAAGAGAAGAAGCGCCGCCCGCGCATCCAAAAGCCAAACCAAGAGTTTCAACCAGATGAACTCTCCACATCCGACAACTCCGCCGATGAAAACAATCGCAACGGATTTAACGATGAAAAAAAACCGGAGATCGACCGGGAAAAACGCACCGAAGAACGTAAACCCTGGCAAGACCGCAGCCAAAGTGGTGGCGGTTACGAGCGAAAGCCTTGGCAAGACCGAAACCAAGGCGGTGGCGGCGAGCGCAAACCCTGGCAAGACCGCAGCCAAAGCGGCGGCACCGGCGAGCGCAGACCCTACCAAGACCGCAGCCAAGGCGGTGGTTACGAACGCAAACCCTGGCAGGATCGCAACCAAGGCGAGGGCGGCGAACGCAAACCCTGGCAAGACCGCAGCCAAAGCGGCGGCACCAGCGAGCGCAGACCCTACCAAGACCGCAGCGGCACCGGCGAGCGGAGGCCCTATCAAGACCGGAGCCAAGGCAGCGGCTTCCGAAAGCCCTACAACCGGGACAGCGGCGGCTTTGGCAATAAACCGTTTGGCCGCAAACCGTTCAAAAAAGAAGAATTTCACATTGAGCGCAAACCAAAGCCCGGCTTGCCGTCCGGTGCCGAGATGCCGCTCAACAAATACCTGGCCCACTGCGGGCTTTCGTCCCGCCGCAAGGCCGTCGAATACGTAGAAAAAGGCTTGGTAACCGTCAACGGCGAAGTCAAATTAGAGCCATACTACCGGGTACAGGAGGGCGACGTAGTCCTTTGCAACGGCCAACCCGTACAAATTCAGGAACGTCAGGTTTACTTGTTGTTGAACAAGCCCAAGGGGGTCATCACCACCACCGATGACGACCGCGGCCGCGCAACCGTACTGGACATCGTGGACCCCCACTATCCCGAACGGCTCTACCCCGTTGGTCGCCTCGACCGGGACACCACTGGCCTGCTGGTCATCACCAACGACGGCGATGTGGCCGCAAAACTGACCCACCCCAGTCATCAGGTTCAAAAACAATACCGTGTAGGATTGGAGCGTCCGCTCAACAAGGCTGATTTCGAACGCATCGAACAAGGCGTGGAACTGGATGATGGCCTTTTGGAAGTCAACTGGGTGCGGTACTCCGAAGAGCAGCCCAACCGCGACGTAGTCGAGTTAGAAATTACCGAAGGTCGCAACCGCGTTGTGCGCCGCCTGTTCGAGGCCCTCGGCTACCAAGTGCGCAAGCTCGACCGTTTTTACTTTGCAGGCCTGACCAAAAAAGACCTCCCGCGTGGTGCATTCCGCGAATTGACCCAACGCGAAGTCGTCATGCTCAAGCACTTTACTGGCCACCCGTCCACCAAACGCAAAGCATCTGCTGAACCTCCGGAGCCGGAACCACAGGAGCTGGATTCCAATTCAAACGAGCAAGGAAGCGAGCAAGAAAACGAACAGGCCTGATTAAACATATCTTAAAATCGGAGCTGGTGGTACCATCTACCACCAGCTCTTTTCGTTATGTCGGCCTTTTTCGGGGGCACTCCCGTTTTGTTCATCAAACTTAACAAGACTTTACTATGGTAACCAAGCATGTTTTGCTGCCGTCTGTCCTGATCGCCCTCTTTTTGGGTGCCACAAATCTGTCCCAATCCTACGCCCAAATGACCGAAGGTCAAACCCGATTCGGTTTAAAACTCGGCATTACTGGCAGTAGCCTGTACGACGACGCAAAAGCCACCAACCACGACGGGCGCGTCGGCCTCGTGGGCAGTGCGTTCGTGAAAATACCCCTTGACCAACGCGGCCGCTTTTCCCTGCGTCCCGAGCTGCTTTTCGCCACCAAGGGAGCTACATACACCCGCGACAGCTTCATTTCCTCGCTCAAGTCGGCCTACCTCGAACTGCCCGTTTCGTTGGAGTACAACCTCTTCAGTTTTATCAACTTGCACGCAGGCGTAAACGCCAGTTACCTCGCCAGTTCCAACGGCTTGTTCAAGGACGAACAGGGCAATCCAATCAATTTTGACAAAGAAGACCTGGAAAAAGTGGATTTCGGTTTCCACATCGGCGCTGGCCTCGATTTTGGCAACATCGGCCTGCACCTCCGAATTAACCGCGGCCTCAAGGACGTGGGCGGCCAATCGCTCGGTGACTTAGTCGGCAGCCTGAAAAATTCGGCTTGGGCACTCACATTCGCTTACGGATTTTAACCAATGGCTCGAATCTCGACCGATTTTCTCGTACTCGGTTCCGGTATAGCAGGGCTTACCTTTGCGATCAAGGCCGCGCAAGCGCACCCCGACCGCAAAATCTTGGTGCTCACCAAAACGGTTGAGAACGAAAGTAATACCCGGTATGCACAAGGCGGTGTGGCCGCTGTTTGGGACCACAAAAAAGACACCTACCAGAAGCACGTAGAAGATACGCTCGATGCGGGCGACGGCCTCTGCAAACGCCACATCGTAGAGGCCGTAGTCCACGAAGGGCCGCAGCGCGTGCAAGAGATCATCCAGTGGGGTGCCCGCTTCGACAAGGAAAAAGACTCGGTAGAAAACTATGACCTGGCTCGCGAGGGCGGCCATTCCGAGCACCGGATACTGCACTACAAAGACCTGACCGGTTGGGAAATGCAGCGCACCCTCGTTGAGGAGGCCCACCGGTATCCGAATATCGAAATCTTGGAGCACTACTTCGCGCTCGACCTCATCACCCAGCACCATCTGGGGCGCATGGTCATCCGCGTTACGCCCAACATCGAATGCTACGGCTGCTACGCCCTGAATAAGAGGAACGGCGAAATTGATACGATCCTGTCCCGCGCAACCGTACTGTGTACCGGCGGCGCGGGACAGGTGTATAAATCCACCACCAACCCCGTTATTGCCACCGGCGACGGGATTGCCATGACATACCGCGCCAAAGGCCGCATAGAAAACATGGAGTTCGTGCAATTTCACCCAACTTCACTGTACAACCCCGTCGGCGAAAACCCTTCGTTTCTCGTGTCAGAGGCCGTGCGCGGTTTTGGCGGCATCCTCAAAACCGCCGAGGGTGAGGAGTTCATGCACCTGTATGATGAGCGCCGTTCACTCGCCCCACGCGATATCGTGGCCCGTGCCATTGACTCCGAGATGAAAAAACGCGGTACCGACTGCATGTACCTCGATTGCCGTCACCTGGACAAGGATGCCTTTATCGCCCACTTTCCCACCATTTACGAAAAATGCCGGAGCATAGGCCTCGACCCACTCCGCGACCTGATCCCTGTGGTGCCCGCCTGCCACTACATGTGCGGTGGTATTTTGGTGGACGAGCACGGGCGCAGCAGTATCCACCGGCTGTACGCAGCGGGCGAGTGCTCATCCACCGGCCTGCACGGTGCCAACCGCCTCGCCTCCAATTCCCTGCTGGAGGCCATGGTGTTCGCGCACCGTATTTTTGAGGAAACGCGCGACAAGATCGGCGGCTGGTCGTTGCGCGGCGACGATATCCCCGACTGGAATGCCGAGGGCACCACCGATCCACAGGAAATGGTGCTTATCACCCAAGGCTTGAAGGAACTCAAGGAAATTATGTCGTACTACGTCGGCATTGTGCGATCCAACGTGCGCCTAAAACGCGCCCTCGACCGCCTCTTCCTCCTCTATCAGGAAACCGAGGACCTGTACCGCACTACTACCATCAGCCCCCAGCTAATGGAACTGCGCAACCTCATCACGATCGCTTATCTCATCACCCGCTCGGCTACCCACCGCCGTGAAAGCCGCGGACTGCATTTCACCACTGATTATCAGGAGCGCCTGGCGTTTGTGGAGAATTCCGTGTTGTAGACAGACTCCCCCCGCTTGCTGAAAAAAATTTCGGCGGCCTGCCCACTATTTGGGCCTTTCCGAAAAAACCTTCGCCGCTTCCAACCTAACCACATTGGTTGTCAATAACTTAGATTTTCTGGTACCCAGATTGCAAGGGTATTGGCATAGCATGCTTTTCTCCATTTTTTACAAAAACAAAATTTTTCTGCTATGCACAACCTGGATCGCATCATGAACGAGGAAATGGGCCACGAGTATGGCTTCCTCAACGAGGGCGAATTTGACCAACATGAATTTGCCCATGAGTACAATTTTGAAAACGACGGTGAAGAGGAATGGGACGTCGAGGGCGAAAACGAATGGGAGGGCGAGGAAGAATGGGACGGCGAATACGACCTAAGCCAAGAAGCCGAGTACGAACTGGCCGCTGAACTGCTGGCCGTGAACAGCGAGGCCGAACTGGACCAGTTTCTTGGCAAATTAGTTCGCCGTGCGGCACGCAGGGTGTCCAATTTTGCCAAGTCCAACGCCGGTCGCGCGCTCATCGGCGGCTTGAAAAAAGTAGCTAAAACAGCTCTTCCCATCGTCGGAAAGGCCGCTGGTTCTTTCTTTGGCGGACCGGTAGGCGGCATGATTGGCGGTAAACTCGGCAGCATGGCCTCCAACCTGTTCGAGGTCAACCTCGAAGGCATGAGCAATGAAGACCGTGAGTTCGAAGTGGCCCGCCGGGTCGTGCGGTTGTCCAACGCCGCTGCTCAACGCGCCGCTTCCGGCATCCGCCGTGGCCGCCACCGCAGCATGTCGCCCGCAGCCTTTGCCCGCCGCGCACTCAAACAGGCAGCCGTAAGGCATGCGCCCGGGCTGCTCACACCCGTAGGAGGCGGCGCTTTTGCCAGCAATATCAATTACAACAACGGCGGCGGCGGCGGAATGTCCGCGCCCGACCTCCCCGGCTCCGGCACTTGGATCCGCCAAGGCGATCAAATCATCGTAACACTCTAACCATCAAAACTTTTTTATCATGAACTACGAAAATTATGAAGCTTATGACCTCCAACCGGAGTTCGAATACGGTTCTGCACAAGAAATGCACGAAACCGAACTGGCCTACGAACTGCTCAATGTGCAAAACGAGGCCGAACTGGACTACTTTCTGGGCAAACTGTTGAAGCGGGCTTGGAGCGGTGCCAAAAAACTGTACCACTCGCCGATGGGCCAGGCCATAAAAGGCCAGGTGGTGTCGGGCCTCAAATCAATGGGGCGGCGTGCCCTGCCAAAACTCGGTGCCAAAATCGGGGGCTATATCGGCGGCCAAACTGGTGCCAATTGGGGTGCCAAGGCTGGCTCCTGGGCAGCAGACCGATACCTGAACGAGTACGACGGCGAGATGCACGACGAACTCACGCTGGCCCGCAACCTCATCCGCACCGCCCAACAAACGGCTGGCCGGATAGCTCGTCAGGCGCATTCGGGGCGGCCGCTCAACCGCGGCATGGTACACGGCATTCTGTCGCAAACGGCTCGCCAGCATTTTCCCGGACTGCTCTGGGCAGCACGTGGTGCGAGCAACATGATGCGCGAAACGGACGAACCCACCAACTCTCCCATGGCCGACCAGCCACAATCCAGCGGAACATGGTACCGGCAAGGCAATCAGCTCGTCCTGACCGGGGTGTGATGTGGGCTGATGCCGAGCAGAACGAGGTGGTGTCCGATGTACACCGGCGGCACCTCATCGGCGAAGCGCAAGCACTGCTGACCCGGCTCGATCAGGTCAAGCCCTTCGAAACCACCATGCCGATGGTGGTGGCCGCAGGGCTGGAAACCCGGGCATTGCGCCAAATCCACGACCTGATCCGAAGTGGCCGCAAGCAACTGGGGCGGCAAGTGGCCTTGTTTGTCGAAGGCCTGAAAACGAACAGCGACGTGCCACCCAAACAGTTGCAACACGCCTTCTCGCTGCTCAAGTTGCGGTTCAATGCGCTGTTGGACACCTTCGACATCTTTGCCGACGTGCTCAACCAACGCAGCGAACATGACACAGGAATCTGGCTGGCCGGATTAGACATCCTTGCCCGAGATACCCTGCGCATCAAGGGCGACTACTACCAGCCGCCGCCGCTAATCTGCTACCTCGACCGGGGGCATGGGGCCGCCATCCGCCGGGCGAGAACCCGGCTACCGGGCGGCCATTCCAACCCGGTAGCCATCATCAAGGTACCCCGCGAGCGCATGGTCGGTAGCGGCATCGGCTCGTCGCTGGTACACGAGGTGGGCCACCAGGGCGCGGCGCTGCTGGACCTGATCAACTCCGTCACAGCAGCTTTAGAGCAAAAGGCCGGAGAGGAACCGCAGCGCAGCACCGCCTGGAAACTCTACCGTCTGTGGATTTCGGAGATTTTGTCCGACTTCTGGTCGGTGGCCACGCTCGGCGTGAGCGCCACCACCGGGCTGATGAGCGTGGTGAGCCTGCCAGAGTACTTCGTGTTCCGGCTGCCCGACGGCGATCCGCACCCGTTCCCATGGATTCGGGTCAAGATCAGCATCGCCTTCGGGCGCGCCCTCTACCCCGACCCGCAGTGGGATCGGCTGGAACAAATCTGGGAACGCTTTTACCCACCGGGCGAACAGCCTCCCGCGCAACAAGCGATCATCCGGGCGCTGCAGGAGGCCCTGCCCGACTTTGTGCAAACGGTGATACACCACCGCCCCAAGGCACTTCGGGGCCGGGCGTTGCACGAGGTGTTTCCACTCGACGAGCGCCGCCCGGAACGGCTGCGCCAAACACACCGACTCTGGCAACAGCGGCCCAAAGCGATTTACGAAGCGCGACCGGGCATGGTGTTCGCCGTCGTCGGACAAGCGCGGGCCGATCAGGCCATCACGCCTTTTACAGAAAACAAGGCCCTCACGGGAATGCTCTTCCAGTGGGCAGTCATGCAACAACAAAAACTTTCACTTTAAATCTGAAAAATTATGAGCGCAAATTTTGATAAACTGAGGCTCCGATACCAACGGGCGGCGGCTGCGGGCGAAAAGGCGATTGATGTCATTTTGGAACTTACATCCCTGAATGTTGATGTCAATCAAACGACGGTGGGTGCAGGTGTTCCGTTCACGACAGAAATGTCGTTTGAGGCCACGATTGACCCGAAAAGCAAGAGTGTGCCCGCCAAGGCCACATTTGGCAGTGAAATCTATGACCTGACGAATGCCGGAGACTTCGGGCGGTTTCTTCTGGATATCGTGTTTGACGACGAACAACAACCGGCAAGCAACCCACACTATGAGTATCTGGACATGAACACCGGGGTGAACCTTGGCTCCCCCGCGCGCGCCAATCTGCGCCACACGACCGTTTCGGTACAGTCGGCTACAGGCACGGACTCGCTCACGGCCGTTTGGATGATGCACCTCAAGTTCTTGGGCGAAATTCCATCTCAATCTCAAACGACGGGCATCCTGTACCCGCAATTAGTTTTTGGGAATAACGTGATCCCAACGGGCTACCTGACAAGCGCCGTATCGCCGGACGATCCGCATCTGGAAGCCTTCAATGCGGAGATGAAAACCAATTTCGAGCTGTTGCTTTTGCCGGACGGCACCGGCTCTAACACCAATCCGCTTGGCAAGGTGGCCGACGAGATTGCCGATTCGTTCGCCGACCTCAGCGCCACGATCGCCAGCAAACTGTCCAACACAATCAATGCCCGCCTTCAGCCCTCGGCTGGCCAGATCACCTACGATCTCGCCCTGTGGATGATTATTCAGAAAAGCACGCAGGACTTGTCGTTCACGAATTTCCATCAATTTATGGACGAGATTTTTTGCGGTGCTACGCAAACATCTCTGACCAAAAACACGAAGACGCATAGCAAGGTAAAGAGCCTGAGCCAAAGCCGGGCATTGCCGTTCACTGGCGTGGACGGTTACCACAGCCTGAAAGTGGCCACCGAGGCATTTGTCATGGTCAATTGCATGACTGATGGCGTTTTTGATGAAAAAACGTTGGAAAACCTGAACAACAACGTGCCGCTGCTGAACGGAAACCCCGACGCGAAAAAATTAGACGACTGGTGGAAAGAGTACAAGGAGGAAGTCAATGGTGCCGTGTCAACAATCCCGTATCTGGCGGTCATTCGGCGCAAGTTGAACGACACCGGCCTAAAAACGCTGGCTCTTGAGGAGGCCCTGCAGGAATACGCAAACACGGGTAACACCGCTACCGACTCCAACTGTTTTGGGATTATCCAGAGCAAACTTGCCACACCGTGTTTCCTCGAACTCATCTGGTCCTACTGGATGGAAGAGAGCATGATGGTTCAGAGCCTCAACGCTATTGGTCGCCGGTTTCAGAACATCAAAGGACCCGGCCCGGTGGATCCGCTCGCGCACCTCGAGATTGACCCGTTACGCCCGCTCAGCAACCTGATGTGGGGATACTTGCAAGACGAACAACACCGCCTCACTGTGCGCCGCCGCGCTTACGAGTACGACCACCACTACGGCATTACGCTCCAGGGCACAGCCGTGCAGAACATGCGTTTTGCCGACAGCCGCTCCAAGTTCATTGAGGGTTTCCACACGTTACTCAACCTGACCAACAAGTTTTACCGCCAAGCCGACGACATGACGGTGCAGCCCGATGCATTCCCAATCCTGAACGCCCTGAAGGAGGTACACCTCGTGCTTTCGGAAGGTGCCCACAACCAATATGGCGACCTGCCATCGGTGGCGCGGGCGGAGATGCTCATGCAACAGTGGTTGCTGGCTCGACCGGAGTTCCGCGATTTCCTGCCTACCCGTATCATGGTAGCCTATCCCGAACCGTGGATGGACCGCGTGGCAGCGCTCAACAATCTCATGGGTTGGACCAAGACCAACGTGTCTCATTTCCGCGACCTCGGCGTGTTTGGCGAGCAGCTGCTGCTCTCGATCCGTTTCGGGGACTGGACAAGCGTGAACAACCGCTTCTCTGCGGCCAACTGGGCCAACTTCTGGCGCCCGCAGATACAAGCGTACATCCACGCCTACCGCGCCGTCACCGGTGTGGATCTCACTGCCGAGATCACGGGCGGTCGGATTGATGCCGTGCAGCCATCCGTACACCTCCAGCGCCGGCTCTTGGAGCAGCGCGGAAAGGTGGCGTGAGCGTGTAATAAGAGGCTGTCTCATAAGTCACTTGAACATTGAGAATTGGTC
>JBEBHD010000071.1:0-18842 GCA_040080915.1 Saprospiraceae bacterium | reverse complement strand
ACCCGCTCACCGCTCACCCGCTCACCCGCTCACCGCTCACCGCTCACCGCTCACCGCTCACCGCTCACCGCTCACCCGCTCACCCGCTCACCGCTCACCCGCTCACCGCTCACCCGCTCACCGCTCACCCGCTCACCGCTCACCCGCTCACCGCTCACCGCTCACCCGCTCACCCGCTCACCGCTCACCCGCTCACCGCTCACCCGCTCACCGCTCACCCGCTCAAACAAGTGGTTTGTCTGGTGCTGGCGCACTGGCGTGGTAATCGCGCTGCACACGGGCTGCATAGTCGTCCAGTAGTTCCAGTATGCGGGCGCGTTTTGGCGAACGTACGATGAGGCCGATGTGGAAACTCATGTCGGTCATGCGCCAAGCGATTTCCGGGTCATTGAATTGGCTGGTATCGGGCCATTCTTGGCGAGTAAGTGAAACGATGATGCCAGCGTAGTCTTTTTGCACCTTGGGCAATTTGTACGGCTGACCGATGGCCTCGGCGTGTTCGATGCGTGCCCACTCGCTCCACAGATTGATGCCACAGGCCACTTCCACCATTTCGGCGATGTGAGCACCGCCCACGCGCGACGCAGTTTCCAGAAAATAAATTTTCCCATCCTCGTGGCATTTGATAAACTCGGTGTGACTGGCGCTGTACTGCATGCCGAAGGCACCCATGACGGCAGTGTTCTGTTCGAGCAGAGCCTTTTCGTCCTTATCGCCCTGCTCCATGATAGCGCTGCGGAAAATACCGCCAGCGTGAGCCACATCGAAGGGCGGGGCGAGGTACTGGGATGCGCGGGCGAAAATGACCTTGCCGCCCGACGACAGGGCGTCCACGTGGTACACGTGGCCGGGTTTGAACTGCTCCACGAGGTACTGGTGGCGTTCGCTGCCAAGGGTTTCAAGGTGCGCCCAGAGCTCGTCGGCGTTGTATATTTTTTTCATGCCCGTGGCCGATGCCTGGCCACGCGGCTTGACGATCCAGGGCGCTGGCATGGTGGCGGCAAAACGGCGGATATCCTCGTCATTGAACAGTGCCGAAAATCCGGGTACCCGGATACCCGCTTCCTGCGCTTTCATGCGCATGGCGAGTTTGTCGCGGAAGTGTCGGTGGGTGGTTTGGCCCATGCCGGGTATGCGAAAATGTTCGCGCAGGTGGGCGGCCTTTTCCACGTCGAAGTCGTCAAGCGCCACGATTCGGTCAATTTTTTTGGAGCGCATGAGCCACGCCAGCCCGCTGATCACGGTGTTCATGTCCCACGAGTTGTCGGCACCTTGTTCCACGAAAAAAATGTCGTCAAGGGCTTCACGCGCCCAAGGCTTGTCTTCTAATTTTTTGGACGTGACCAAGTACACGGTGGCCCCGGTGGCCTTCATGCCGCGCAGGAAGTCATTGCCTTTGAAATAACTGGACACACAGAGGAATGTGATTGGCTGACTCATAACATCAAGTTTGGGGGCAAAAGACGAGAAAACTTTTGAAACGGTAGCCGGTAAGGCACAAAAACAAAAATCGCCGGAGCGATTCTGGCGAATCTTCCGGCGATGAGAAAGTGGAAAATAAAACGGTGGGAATAGCTGTGCCGCTGCTCAATCGGGCATGTTCATGATGGATCGCTGGATGCGGTCCCGAAGGGCCTGGGGGGCCTCATGCCTCGGCAGGTTGTCGCGCAGCAGTGCTCGGAAGGCTTCTTCTTCTGGTGAGAGGGTTTCTTGCGGGCCTGTGTTTAGCATTGCAGAAAAGGGGTAGTCATCGTGTTCTTCTTGGCTGATTTTGATCCCTACGGCAACGACGGTGTCCGTCGTCGTGAAGCCGATTGTTTTACGTGGATTCTTCATGATACCAAATTGGTTGTGCTACAGCTCTTCGGTTTGTCCCGCTCACAAATGCTCGTACAGATCCCTTGCGTGGCCAGTACCGGTTGCATGCCGGTGGTCGGGCTATAGCACACAAATAGATTTTTGTCAAAAAAACTGTGCGACATAGAAGCGTTGGTTTGGACTCGGAAAAGCATTGGCGGTGAAAAAATGCTGTTTAGTGTATTGCTGTTTTAGGCACTCAATGAAAAGGTTTGCCACGGGTCAAGAGCCGGGCAAACCTTTTTTTATGCGAGCATGGAGTGAGCCTCGCTCGGAGCGGGTTGGTCGGAATCCACCGAATAGCCGCGTTGGAGCGCGTACTCGCGGAGCTTATCAGCCAAAACGTTGCGTGCGCGGTGCAGGCGCGAGCGCACGGTGCCGATCGGGATATTGGCGATGGCCGCAATCTCTTCGTAGGTGAAGTCCTCCAAATCGAGCAGAACGATGAGGCGGACGTGCGGTACCAAGGCGTTGACAGCCTTGGCCACTTCGTCACCGATCAGGCAACCGCCCATTTCTTCGTGCAGGCCGGAGTAGGCGTTGTTGATCGGATCGTCCTCGTTGTGGTACACGACGATGTCCTCGTAGTCTACTTTGCGCGGCAAGCGCACCATAGCGCGGTACTCGTTGATGAAAGCGTTGCGGCAGATGCGGAAAAGCCAAGCCTTGGCGTTGGTGTTCGGCATGTAATGGCCGATGAAACGCCATGCTTTAAGGTAGGTTTCCTGGGTCAGGTCCTCGGCACGCGTCGCGTCGTTTGTCAGGCGATACGCGAACGAGAACACCGTGTCGAGAAGCGGGTAAAATTCGCGCTCGAAGACGTGTCTACTGTTGGTCGGTGTAAGTTCGTTTGCCATGATGGATACGGTGAAGCCCTGTCGGCTGGTTTGTGTTTGGGTAAAACGCGTCCGTTTTACCGAATGAGCGGGCAAAACAGCAACAGCGGGTGCAAAGGTTCCCGTATTCAAATTTGTTTTCAAAAAAAATTTTCGCTCTTGCATTTTCGACTCATCGGAACAGCACCACCCCGTATATGTCAGGCATACTCCATATTTACCCTAAAAACTCCAACAACACGGCCAGTAATTCCGCTGGCTTGTCGGCGTGAACCCAATGCCCGGCTCCCTCCACGGTCACGATTTGTGCTTGCGGGAACAGGGAGCGGATCAGCGGAAAATCCGAGTCTCGAATATAGTCGGAGCGGCTGCCGCGAACGAACAGCGTCGGCTTACTGAACGGTTCGCCCTGCACGCCAGCCAGAATGTTCGGGTATTCGGCCCACAGCACGGGCAGGTTCATTTTCCAGGAAAAGCCACCGTCATGGTGTCGGGTGATATTTTTCAACAAAAACTGCCGCGTGCCGAAGTCGGGCACGCGGGGGGCAAGCAAGGTTTCGGCCTCCTCGCGTGTGCTGATTTGGGCGAGATCAAGGCCGAGCAGTGCTTGGAAAATATGCCCGTGGTTGTCGGCAGCAGGGCCGGGCGCGATGTCCACCACGACCAGACGATCCACCATGTCGGGGCGATTCAGGGCGAGTTGCATAGCCACTTTTCCGCCCATGGAGTGGCCCACAATCGCGGTTTGGAAAATCCAGTGTTTTTCCAAAAAAAACTGTAGATCGTCCGCCATTTCCGGGTAGGTGTGCGTGGGCCGGTGGGGGGAACGGCCGTGGTTGCGCAGGTCGGGCGTGTGTACGAGGTGGTGGTCGGCGAGCGCCTTGGCCACGGTCTGCCAGTTGTCGGAAAAACCGAACAGGCCGTGCAGGATGACGACGGGAGAACCTTGGCCGAATTCGCGGGAAAACAAGTCCATTGAGGCCGTACAACGGGGAGCGGGCGCTATTGTTCAGGAGCATTTGCCGAGCGCGGCACTGAGGCGAAAAATCTCCGGCAGGCCCGTACCTTTGCCAACCTCTTTTTCACGGAAATTACCGCAAACAACATGATCCGAACCGCTCTTTTTCCCGGCATGGCCGGTTGCCTGCTCCTGGCTTTTGCCTGCGGCAACGACCCCAAACCCCAGCCACTCACTCCCGCCGAACAACAGAATCCCGAACTGGCCCATCTGAACCGGCTGTTGGCCGAAGATCCCACTAACGACTCGCTGCTTCACCTGCGTGCCGAAGCCTACTACAACGTGGAGGCCTACGACGAAGCGTTGCGCGACCTGTCGGCGGCCATCCAGCAGGACTCGCTCCAGCCCCGGTACTACCACCTGCTGGCCGACGTACTGCTCGACTACTCCAGGCCCAACGACTCCAAACGCGCCCTTGACGTGCTGCTCACCGCCGCGTACCTGTTCCCCGACCGCATCCAGACGCTGCTCAAACTGAGCGAGCTCCAGCTCATCGTGAAGCAGCACGGCGATGCTTTGGTTACCCTCGACAAAATTCTGAAAACCAACCCGCAGCACCCCGAAGCGTTTTACATGGCGGGCCGCGTAGCCCTCGACAAGGGCGACACGCTGAGCGCTATAGCTTCGTTCCGAAAATCGCTCCAGATCAATGCCGACAACGTTGACGGCTGGCGCATCCTCGGCCGCATTTTTATCAACCGAAACGACCCGCTGGCCATCCAGTACCTCGACAATGCCCTGCGCGTGGACTCCACTGACGTGGAGGCCCGCGAGTACAAGGCCATGTTTTACAAATTCCGGGGGGAGTTCGACAAGGCGTTTGAAATCTATCGGAGCATCATCGTGCAAAACCCGGACTATTCCAACGCATACTTCGACATGGGTGCCATTTACCTCGAACTGGATTCGCTGCAAAAAGCCTACGAGCACTTCGACTTTGCAGTGAAAACCGACCCGCTTTTCGTGCTGGCCTACCACTACCGGGGCGTGGCCTCCGAGCTCATGGGCGATGTGGACGGGGCGAAAAAAGACTACCTGCGGGCCAATAAGATGTCGCCCAACCACCCGGATCCAAAGGCGGCGTTGGAGCGGTTGGGGGTGAAGTGAGGGGGAGCAAATTCACCTCAGAGGCGCGGAGGCACGGAGTTGCAGGATCGCTGGCCCATCAAAATTGCCGCTCCGGGGTTTAGGCCCAGATCAGCAATCCGAGACCAGGGCTTCCCGTAGGCTTCTTCGGCCTTGTCCAAGGAATCGCCGATTTTTATTCCACGGGTTGTCAGCATTTCTTCTCCTCCCATAACAGCCAACAACCGATTGGTCGGCAGCGCTTTCCCTCTCCAAGTGGAAAAGAGAAACATAGCCGCTCGTCTTGCTGCCGCAGGTCTTCTGCCGTTACTTCCTGCCGCTTTGTTTGCCCGATTCACCACTTGCAGGTCTTGTCTATACTTACCGTCATTTCTGTTGTTTTGAAAACACGCTCTTAGTGCAAAAGTGTCCAACATGAAAAACGATTTCCCTTTCACACCTTCCCCACCACCACCACCACTGTGGGCATTGGGTTCCCTTCCGGCTTGTCTTCGGCAGAAATGGCGAATGCCTGCGCGTTTTGAACAAAAGGCAACGACTGCCACGAATCTTCCTCGTTCAAGTTGACCATACCCATACTGACGGGTTTGGCATCCACGATGGCCCAAAATTGGAAGTATGTCCCGGTTTCCGGCTCAGGCAGGCTGTTGATGTCGAGCAAGGTCTGGCCGAGGGCCGCGTTGTGCCACACCGTGGCGGTCTTGGGGTTTTCGACTCCCGGTGCCGCATTGCTCAGGATGATGGTGTGGGTCTTGCGATGGCGCAACAGGGCCACGACCTGCCGGGTGCGGGCGTTTTGCTCTGCTTGTGTTTGGCAGTCGGTCATCTTTTTTTCTAAAACAGCCACCTGTTGGTCCGCTTTGTTTTTTTGAACGACCTGCCAAGCCAGAGCTGCAGCCAAAAGCACAACCGCCGCCCAAAGCAGGGCAGGGAACAACCGGAACCTGATTTTCGGCGCTGTTCCAGGAAGTATATTGCCGAGACTTTGCAGGATGCGCTCTTTCAGGCCCGAAGGCGGGGGCACGGCATTGGCGAAGGCCACCTGCTCCAGCGCCTGTTCGATGGCAACCAGTTCGGCTCGTACCTCCGGGTGTGCGGCGGCCACGCGCTCCACCTCGGCCCGCTCTTCGGGCGAGCACTGGTTGAGCGCGTACGATTCTAATATGCCGGATTGTATGAAGGATCGAATGTCCATTGCGTGACGGAGTGGTTGGTTGGGTGTGTTTTACAAAAAAGAAAGCAACAGGGTTGCCAAAGCGATGATCAGAACAATCGAAAGTCCTTCGCCGAAAAGGCGGCGCAATTCGCTAATGGCGAAGCGCAGACGTGTTTTGATCGTGCCGAGCGGGATACCGGTTTCTTCGGCAGCCTCTTCCTGGGTGTAACCCTGAAAGTACATCAGGTCAATCAGGAGACGGTATTTTTCGTCGAGACGGCCCACCAACTCCCGCACGCCGATGTGGTCGGGATTGGGTGAGTGGCTATCGGGAAGATGTACGAGGGCATCCGCTGAATCGGTTTTTTGCCGCTGCCGAAACTGCCCGGATCGAGTGGCATCAATGGCCGTGTTTCGGGCGATGTTGACGAGCCAGGTGAACAAACGGCCTTTGGAAACATCGTAGGTGGCGGCGCTGCGCCACACTTTCAAAAACGTATCCTGAAGCACCTGTTCGGCAATTTCGGGCTGCTGCACGATGCGCAGCACCACGCCGTACAGGGCACCGCTATAGGCATCGTACAGCTCGCCGATGACGGCTTGGTCTTGTTGCTGAAGTCTCGAAATGTAGCGCTCTTGCATGGGCGATGGCGGTTAATGGGCTTGGTAATTTGAAGTGGCTAAAGGGGCGGCGGCGGTTTCCGACGAGTAGGGAAGGGCCTCGAACCGAAAGCTCCGTGCGGTGAAATGATCCAGAATGCCCGGCAGAACGCGGCGCAGTTTGGTCACGGTTTTCAGGCTGTCATGTAGTACCACAATGGAGCCTGCCCGCGCATTGTCGACGACATTTTTCAGGCACTGTTCGGCGGATAGCGACGGGTCGAAGTCACCGCTGAGCACGTCCCAGAAGACGATTTTGTAATGGCGCTCCAAAAAAGCACGCTGCTGGGGCCGCAGCTTCCCGTACGGAGGCCGGAACAGGTTGCTCTCGACCAACCGGGCACAGTGGCGCACATTGTGCAGGTATGCTGTGGTGTCGGTATCCCATCCGCTAAGGTGGTTTTGGGTGTGATTGCCCACGGAATGTCCCTCGGCTGTCAGGCGGCGAAAGATGTCGGGGTGTCGCGCCACATTTTCGCCGACACAAAAAAATGTGGCCTTGGCCCCGTAGGACTTCAGGGTGTCCAACACCCACGGTGTGACCTCGGGTATAGGTCCGTCGTCGAAGGTCAAAAAAAGCACATTTTCCCGGGTTGGCACTTGCCAAAGGCAACTCGGCCAGATGGCTTGCACTAATTTGGGTGTCTTGACTAAATACATGGGCAGAATGCGTGATGTTCGTATGCACTGCGGATTATCCTGACAAAAAGACCTACTTTTGCCATCTGAAAAGCAAAGTACTGGCTAAATTTCGGATTTGTAGCGTCGGAATCTCATTTTGATCCGCGTTTCTGGTAACAACTCAATCCTTTGCCGGTTTTGTACGGAAACAAAAAATGCCCCAAACATTCCGTTCACCAACCACCTAACCCAAATCCCCGGAACCAGAACCTGCCAAGCGAATGTCCGTTCGAGTACGTTTTGCCCCTTCGCCCACTGGAGCCCTGCACATCGGGGGCATCCGCACGGCGCTTTACAACTACCTGTTCGCCCGCCAGCACGGCGGCACTTTCATCCTGCGCATCGAAGACACCGACCAGAACCGCTACGTGCCCGGTGCCGAGCAGTACATCATTGAGGCACTCCGCTGGACGGGCCTCGTTCCCGACGAGGGCGTAGGCTTTGGCGGCGACAAAGGCCCCTACCGGCAAAGCGACCGCAAGGCTATTTACCAAAAATATGCGCACGACTTAGTGCGGCTCGGCCACGCTTATTACGCCTTCGATACGCCGGAGGAACTGGAGCGGCTGCGCGAAGCCGAGGCCAATTTCACCTACAACCACCGCACGCGACCCAGCCTCCAAAACAGCCTAACCTTGCCCGTCGAAGCGGTGCAACGGCACCTTGCTGAGGGCAAACCCAGCGTCATACGCTTGAAAGTAGAGCCAGATAAGTCCATCCGCATCGAAGACCTGATCCGAGGCGAGGTGGTTTTTCAAAGCAGCGAACTGGACGACAAGGTACTCCTCAAGGCCGACGGCATGCCAACTTATCATTTGGCCAATATCGTGGACGATCACCTCATGGGCATCACGCACGTCATCCGTGGCGAGGAGTGGCTGCCCAGCACGGCGCACCACGTCCTGCTCTACCGCGGCTTTGGCTGGGAGGGTACCATGCCGCGCTTTGCGCACTTGCCGCTAATCCTCAAGCCCGAAGGCAACGGCAAATTGAGCAAGCGCGACGGTGCCAAGTTCGGCATGCCGGTATTTCCGCTGGCATGGGCAGGCCCAACGCCGGAGGAGAGTTTCCCCGGTTTTCGCGAGGCCGGTTTTCTGCCGGAGGCAACGATCAACTTCCTCGCCCTGCTGGGCTGGCACCCCGGCGGCGATCAGGAAATGTTCAGCATGGACGAACTCGTGCAGGCATTCTCCGTAGAGCACATCGGCAAGAGCGGTGCCCGGTTCGATTACGAAAAAGCCAAGTGGTTCAACCAGCGCTACATCCAGGCCACCGACAACGCCGCTCTGGCCGACATGATCCGTCCCATGGCTGAGGCCAAAGGATACCGTACCGACTCGCAGTTCCTCGCCGACGTGGCAGGCCTGATGAAGGAACGCGTCACGTTTTTGCCCGATTTTGTGGAGCAGGGCTACTACCTGTTCGAGCCGGTGCGCACCTACGACAACGAGATGTTGCAAAAAAGATGGAACCCCGCCCTGCAACCGGCATTTGAAGCAGTAATTGAACAATTTGGTTCAGAAAGCCCGTTCGAGGCCGTTCACTTGGAGCCAGCGATGAAGCGATTCATGGCCGATAGCGGCATCAAGCCCGGCGATATCTTGCCGCTGTTGCGCCTCGCACTGGCCGGTACCATGAAAGGGCCGGGCGTGTTCGAGATGGCAGCCGTGTTCGGGAAAGAAGAAACAGTGCGGCGATTGTCCGCAGCATTGGCGCATTTTTTGGGGGAATGACTCACAAACCGTCAGATACCAGCACAAGCCGCCTTAAACGGCGGCGTGTTCCGGTCAATAACCATACTTTTGAAACACATTTGCCATGGCAAAAAAAGACAAACCAAAATCCAAGCCGAAATCCGACACGTCTGTACCGATCGTTCATGCCGACCTGCACGGGATGAATATTTCCGTCAACGCGCTCGGCCAGATTGTCAAGGATTACAATATTGACGACATCAACGCCTTTCTCGACAAGAACGTGAAAGACAAAAAATTGGACAACGAGGCCGGGTAGGGCACTACCGAACGTTTTATACCTCGCACTGCAAGGTGCGAATTAATCAAAATAGTAGGCCGAAGGCCATGCACAAAACCTCGCAGCGCGAAGTATAACTAATCCAAAACCCGCCTTCGCCAAGGCTTCGGCGGGTAAACCAGCCTCCTTGCGGGGTGACAAAAAAACCGACCCTAAAACCTTTTCTAATCCATGAAAGTCAGCCTTCATCCCTTGACACATTTCGATGGTCAGCGACCATCCGTATTTGAAACATCAAATTATGAAAAACCGGTTATGCATGGCCTCGCCGGTTATGCTTGGCTTTTTTACTGTTCTTGCTTGGATTGCTCTGCCGGGCGGCGTTGGTGCCCAACAGGGGTTTTTTAATTTCATCTATCCCGGGCCGAACACGATCATCATCAAACCAGCGACCTGCTCCAACACACTGGCCGGCAACATCGGCACCCCCACCGTCGTGTCCAATTTCGGCCACAATATCATCTTGTCCGCCTTCGATCCGATTGCCTCCGGGTTCCAGTTGACCGACCCGTGGTCGTACAACAACACCGTCAAACTAGTCTGGCAGGTGGCCGATGACCAAGGCAACACGGCCACGTTCGAGTTTTTCATCAATTTTGTGGACACGACCATGCCCGCCGTCATCACCGCCGGCACCCCCGCCACGGCCACCTACGCCTCCATCAGCCAAGTGCCGCCACCACCCACCCTGACCGCCACCGACAGCTGCGGCAACCCCGTGGTCACCTTTTCCCAAACAACCCCGCCACCCCTGTGCGCAGGCGGTACGTTTGCCCGCACCTGGCTGGCCACCGATGACTCCGGCAACACGGGCGTTTTCACCCAAACCATTACCGTGCTGGTGGATACCCTGCCGCCGATACTGACCACCCTGCCGCAAAACGGCTCCGCCCCCTGCACGCAAGCGGCCGCCGCTTACCCCGCCTGGCTGGCCGCCCAAATGGCCGACTTTTCAGGCACCGACCCCTCCGGCATTGCTTCGTACTCGAACAACGCCCCGCCCAGCCTGTCGGGGAACTGCCCGCCGCCTGTGACCGTGACCTTTTCCGCTACCGACAACTGCGGGTATGCCGCCACTGCGACCGCTGTTTTTTCCTCGGTGGACACCGTCGCGCCGTACATCCTGCGGGTGCCCCAGGACAGCGTGGCCGCCTGTTCGCCGCCCGGCGGCAACCACCTCGCCGCCCTGTCCGATTGGATCCACCGCCGGGCCGGGCTGCAGACTGCCGACTCGTGTACGCCACTTGCAGAGATCGTCCACACGATGCGAATCAATGGCCTGCTGCGCGACTCGGCCCAGATCATGGCCGCTTTTGCCGACAGCATGGCCATCAATACCTGCGGCCAGCAAACCATTGGCAGCCAAAACTACCCCAAGATACGCGGCCTCATTACCGTCGGTTTTTTCGCCCGCGATGCCTGCGGCAACGAACGACTACTGGGCAACGCCAAATTCGGAGCTGTGGACACTGTGCCGCCCGCCATTGCCGGAACAATGATCACAGAAGAATGCGGCGGCGGAAACGACAGCGCCGCTCTCACAATCTGGATAAATGCCCACGGTAACGCGACCGTGACCGACGACTGCTCGCCGTACACCTGGACGAATTTTTCCTGGACAACCTCTACCGGCCAAACGGGCACCGGCCTGTTCGGTACCGGGCCGTACCCGGTCATCGCCGGGCACGACTGCAACTGGCACACCGATGTGACCTTCCATGCCACCGACCTGTGCGGAAACACAGGCAGTACGGTCATCCGTTTTCGCATTCGCGACACCACCGCGCCCGTGTTCGCGACCCTGCCCAACGATACCATTTTTTGCCCCATCCTCATCCCTGCCACACCCACGGGTTTCGTGAGCGATAACTGCGACAGCGCGGCGGCTTTGACCTACACCTTCGTGCCGACCAATCAAATTTGCCCCGGATCGTACACCATGCTGGTCACCTGGCGAGCCACCGACGATTGTGGCAACACCGCCACCGCCCCACAAACCGTGGTGGTGCGCGACACCACCAAGCCGTTCATCACCTTGGCCCCGGCCAATGTGACCATGCGATGTGACACGTTTGCTTTGCCCGCCCCGCCTCTGCTCGGCCAAGGCCTGACCGCCGTGGACAACTGCGGCATGGTCGTGAGCCTGATGCACACCGACATTTCCACCCAAAACCCCGATCCCGCCACCTGCGGGCACTACGCCTACACCGTCACCCGCACGTTCACCGTGACCGACGACTGCGGCAACAGCACCACTACCCGGCAAATCATCACCGTGGTGGAAAACATACCTCCGGTCATCACCGGATTTCTGGACACCACGCTCGTGTGCCAGGTACTGCCGATCACACCGCCGCCTACGGCATCGGATGTGTGTACGGGCATCGCCTCCCCGCCAGCTTTGGTCAATGAAATTATTGACAACCCTGCATGTGGTGACACGTACACGAAAATCCTGATCTGGGAAAGTGTAGACGTGTGCGGCAATGTGAAGATGTTTGCCCAAAACGTACACGTGGTGGACACGGTAAAACCCATGCTGGTGGGCGTGCCCGCCAACACCACCGTGGAATGCAACGCGGTGCCGCCCCCGCCCGTGCCGGGCATCGTGACCGGAACCGACAACTGCGACGAAACGGTGGACATTGTTTTTGTGGAAACCCTCGTGCGCGACCCAGACCCGGCCAACTGCGCCCATTGGGCCAACTACCTCGTGCGCCGTGAATGGACGGTGGAAGACAACTGCAGCAACAGCCGCACCTACACCCAAACCATCACCGTACTGGATCGAACAGGACCGGTGGTCGTGGCCCAGGATACGGTGTTCGTGCCAACGGCACCGGGGCTATGCGGTGCCAACGTGCCCGTGCCCGCCCTGCTGTCGGTGTTCGACGACTGTACGGCACAGTCGAGTACCGTCACCCTCCACGACACCATCGTACTCACCGCCAGCGGCGTGCCGGTAGATCTGGTGCCCGCGAACCCGGTCTTGTTCGCCTTGACCGCTCCGAATACTACGCCCAGCATGCCCGTTTTGGGCAGCGCTACGCTGACCATTTCATTGGACAACGCCGACTCGGAGCAGGCTTCCGAGACGTTCCAGGTTTTTGGGGAAAACAACTACCTGATCGGGCGCACCAAACAGACGAACGTTGCCTGCGGATTCAGCGACACTACGTTCACCCTGCCCGCTGTCCTGCTCAATTCGTGGCTTGCCGATGGGCAGCTGAATTTGACTCTGACCCCGAACGGCTCCGGGCCGAACGCCTGCAACGCATATTGCAATGGTGGCCGCGCCCGCGCCACGATCACTTACACGTTTGCCACACCACAGTTGCCGGTGGTCGTCACCTGTTCCGTGGACGGTGGTGCCTTCGTGCCCTACCCGCCTGCGGGCAGTTTTTTCCTAAACCCCGGCACACACAACGTGGCGTACCGGGCAGCCGACTGTACAGGAAACACCACGACAGCCAGTACCGTCGTGCATGTGAGCGACACCGAGCCGCCCGTTGTTTTGCCGCCTGCGGCAATAACGGCATACGTGGCGGCCAACAACTGCTCGGCGACCGTGACACTGCCTTTCCCGGTTTTGCAGGAAAACTGCGCTTTTTCGGCAGACCTGTCCAAGTCGTCGGGCGTAAACGCCGTGCAATTTGAATTAGACCCCAATGCCGGTTGGGTACCGAAAAACACCATTCTCAATGTTCCGGGCTTGCTGCCGAACGCCGTGTCGAACGGCTCCCTGACCATCCGGCACTTCGGCGACAATGGCAACCCTGGAGAATTTTTCCGGGTACTGGACGAGCAGGGCGCATTTTTGTCGAACACGAGCCTGAGCGCCAGCGGCCAATGCAGCTCCGTACACGACACCGTGCTCACTGTTTCTGCTGCGCAAATCAACGGCTGGGCGGCCAACGGCTCGGCGGGTTTCCTACTCCAGGCCAACCGCGACGTGGTGAACTTCACCGATTTCATCAACCCATGCGGGCCGCTAAACGCGGGCAATTTCGACGGTATCAGCACGTTGGAGGCCATACTGTCGTACAATTACGCGGTGGTGGATTTCGAGGTGCGCAAAGGTGCTCAAGTAGTACAAAGCGGGCAGTTGGCCGGGGGCCAATCCAGCGCTTCGTTGCCGCCCGGCATTTACACCGTTCAATACAAAACCTCCGACAACAGCGGCAATACAGGTACGGCCACCTTTGCCCTAACCGTGCGCGACACGGTGCCACCGGTGGCCAAATGCCAGCCGATCACCATTTTCACCAACCCGCACGACTCGACTACATCGAGCTACATGCTCATGCCCCAGGAGGTGAACAACGGCAGCATGGACAATTGCGCGGGTGCCAACCTGATTTTTGCCCTGTCGCAGACCAAATTCTCGTGCAACATGGCCGCCCCGCCGAACAATATCTACCCGGTGACGCTGGTGGTGACCGACACGTCAGGCAATTCCTCCATGTGTACCACTACCGTGCGCGTGGAGACCATAGCGCCCCTTCCCACGGTGACACCCGGCGTGTGCGAAGGCGGTGCGGTACAGTTCATGGCCAACCCGCCAGCGCCCACCACTGGCTACACCTACATGTGGACCGGCCCAAACGGGTTTGTTTCCAATAATCCTAACCCCATCATCCCTGGCACGACCGGTGCTACCGAGGGAACATACGTAGTAAAAGTGACCGGCACAACGGGATGTATGGCCACGGGGAGCGTCATTCTGGATTTGACCAACCTGCCCACGCAGCCAGTGCTCACGGTGCCCAGCACCATCTGTACCGGCACGGCGCTGACGCTGCAATGCCAGACATTCGGAGGCAGTACGGTGAACTACTCGTGGTACGCCGGTACGCCCGCCAACCCGACACTGCTTGGCAACACGCCGATTCCAATGTTCCAGATGGCCAACTTGTTCCCCGGTACCTATCAGTTTTATGTGAAGGTTACCTCTGACGGGTGTGTGTCGTTGCCCTCGGAGGTGAAGGAAGTGTTTGTTCAGGCCCGGCCGGTAGCCACGGTGGTCAACCCAACGATTTCCGTTTGTGCCTGCGACGCGATCACCCTCGGCACCAACGTGCAAGGGCCTGGCATCTCCTACTTGTGGACCGGCCCGGCCAATTTTAACAACACAGCCCAGTACCCGCTCGTGACAGCCTGCGCCCAAAACATTCACGCAGGCACATATACGCTCGTCGTGTCAGTCAATGGCTGCTCTTCCTTGCCGGTGACAGTGGCGGTGGAGGTTCGGCCCAAGCCTCCGGTGCCCACGATCAACGGCGATGCCACAGCCTGCGCTGGCGACACCATTTCGTTGACCTGCACCAATATTCCCACTGCCGCCGAGTACCAGTGGCTTTCGCCGCAGACAGTGGCATTCACGACTACCATTAACACGCTGACCATCACCAACGCCTCGCCCGTGCAGCACTCCGGCGGCTGGCGGCTGCAGGTCATGCAAAACAACTGCACCTCCGACCCGTCCGATCCGTTCAATGTGTTTGTGCAAAACTTCCCCAACGTGTCGGTCACGTCCAACTCCCCGGTTTGCCTCGGCGGCACGCTCAACCTCGGTGCCAATTCGACCATGCAAAACGTAACGTATGTGTGGTCGGGGCAGAACATGTTCTCCGCCATCGGTGCCAACGTGAGCACAAACATGCCTGCCACGGGCAACTACACGGTGACGGTGAGCACCGTCAATGGCTGCACCAATGTAGCCACTGTGCCCGTCGCGGTGATTGCCCCACCGGAGATCACCTCCATGACGCATACCGCGCCTGCCTGCGTGGACTGTGCCACGGACGCGCTGTTGCAGGCCACGATTTTTTCCCAAAACACGCCCCTGTCTTATGCGTGGACCGGACCGGACGGCTTTTCCTCTTCGCTGCCGCAGCCGGTGATCCCGAACGTGTGCGAGGACGACAACGGCACCTACAACCTCGTAGTGACGGATGCCAGCGGCTGTGTGTCCAATGCTAATTCCGTTACAGTCAACGTGCAACGCCAGCCCGATCGCCCGCAGCTCGGCCCCAACCAAGCCTTGTGTACCGGTGGTGTGCTGACCATTGCCGTGCAAAACGTGAGCACATACGGCAGCAACGTGCAGTTTGAGTGGCACACGCCCAACGGGGTCGTCGTGCAGCCCCAGGCGAACCTCATCATTTCAACAGCTGGCCTCCAGCACAACGGCAACTACTGGCTCGTGGCCAAAACAGGCAACTGCTCATCCGCCCCGTCCGAAACGGTGACGGTAACGGTGCATCCGATCCCGCCCGCGCCGAGCGTGAGCGCCAACGCGCCAGTGTGCGCGGGCGATACGCTGCGCTTGTTTGCTTCATCCATACCGGGAGCAACATACTCGTGGAGCGGGCCAACTTTTGCTTCCAACTTGCAAAACCCGGTCATTCCGCTGGCCAATCCGGGCACACACGGCGGTTGTTATTTTGCAACGGTTTCGGTGAACGGCTGTGTGTCGCCCGCGAGCGATAGTGTTTGTGTAGAAATCCGCGCCCGCCCGCCAGCACCTTCGATCCTGCCCGTGGCCCCTGCCTGCCTGAGCCAGCCAGGAGGCAGCCTCGTGTTCAATATTGCCCCGGCCACAGCCACGCCGGGTGCGCAATACATTTGGTACAACACCACGACGCAGGTGCCACTGGGGCCGCCGAGTTTTGCTTTAGGTTTTACCCTCACCAACTTTGCCGGGTTGATGGGCGGACAAAACGGCTTTTTTGTGTACGCCCTGTTAGACGGTTGCCTTTCCGCAGCTTCCGCGCCCGTGCTTGCACAGCTCGACACCGTGCCGCTCGGGGTAAGCGCCTTTGCCGGAGACAACTTTTTCGCCTGCGACTCCACAGGATTTAACTTGCAAGGAATCAGCGTTTCCGGCGCTACGGGTATGTGGTCGCTCGTTGGTGGGCCAGCGGTAATCATCGTGGACGGCCCCTCGCCGACCTCCTTGGTTTTGGGGGGCCTCGCCCCGAACGTGTACCATTTTGAGTGGGCCTTGTCCAACGGTGCATGCAAGAATTTCAGCCGAGACACGGTGGTAGTTACTGTCAATGATTTCGAAAAAGCGCGGGTGCAGAACGACCTGATCGTGACCTGTTTTTCCGACACAGTGCAGCTCAACGCGCTGCAAGGCATAAGCAGCATGGGCATTTGGAAACAGCCCCCCGGGCAGGCGCTTTTTCAGCCGCCCATAACCTTCGACAATCCGGCAAACCCGAACACCGTGGTGCGCAACCTGCCGGCCAATGCCAATACGTTCTTTTTTTACTGGATTTTAAAAGTGCCCGGCTGTGCTGCGGACACCGCCGATGTGACCGTACACACTATTGGCCGCCAACCGTTTGCAGGCTTGGACCAAACGCTGTGCATCACCGATTCCTGTACCGTGCTGGAGGCCACGAGCCTCGAGGCATTTGAGACGGGCAAGTGGGTTTACCTCGATTCCCTGCAAAACCCGGGGCTTCAGATCAACAGCCGAAGCACGGCCACGACGGTGGTGTGCGACCTCCAGTTCGGAGCCAACCGCTTTTTGTGGGAAACAAACGGCGGCCTGTGCGGCGACCGCTCGCGCGATACCGTAGTAGTATTCTACGATCTGGAACCGACGGCTTACGAGGACAGTATCACCGTTCCCTTTGGCACGCAGGTATCGAAAAACGTGCTGCTGAACGATGTCCTGCCCCCGCAGTTCACCATCCGGGTGCTGGACGAACCCAAGCACGGCCAATGGTCGGAACCCAGTACAGGCGTGTTCACCTACCTGCCCGATCTCACATTCGCGGGCAGGGATCAGTTGATCTATGAGCTGTGCAACCTCAACCCGGCTTGCGCGTGCAGCATGGCCACCCTGTTCTTCGACGTACAGGAGGCGGGCGAGTGCCGCATACCCACGATCATCACGCCCAATGGCGATGGGATAAACGACGTGTTTGTCATCCCGTTCTACTGCCTCGCTGGTGGCGAAGGGGGACTTGAAAATGAGGTGACGATCTTCAACGGATTTGGCGATCAGGTTTTTTCGGCCAAGCCCTACAACAACGACTGGGAAGGCACCTACAACGGGCAGCCTCTGCCCAATGGCACGTATTTTTTCGCGGTGAAACTACCTGCGGAGGACAAGCCGAGGTCGGGGTTTTTGTTGATTCAGCGGTAGGAGCGGCGGTCACACGTCCTGCCAGGACTGCACGGTGTAGCGGGTGCGGTGCTGGCTTTCGTTTCCGCCGTAGATCAGCGTTTTGGTTTGCACCTTGGTACCGGCCATTTCAGAAAAAAAATCCAAGCCTTTGAGGCTGTTGGACAGCACTGTTTGCGTGGATTTTATTTCAAAAATATCAAGTGCCAGGCCGTTCTCGCACAGCAGGTCCATTTCGTTTCCGTTGGAATCGCGCCAGAACCAAAAATCTCGAAGCTGATACTGGTGGTGATTTTGCCGGAGTTTTTCGGCCACAACGAGGTTCTCGAAAAGGCTGCCGAGCAGCGTCGGGTTGTCGAGTTCCTCTTCGCGTCGGATGCCGAGCAGGAAGCAGGCCAGCCCGGTGTCGTGGAAATACAGTTTGGGCGTTTTTACGATTCGTTTGCTGAAGTTTTGAAAGTACGGCTGCAACTGGAACACGATGTAGCTGCTTTCCAAAATGGACAGCCATGCCTTGGCGGTCGGTTGGGTGATCCCGCAGGCGTTGGCGAGATTGCTCAGGTTGAGCAGCTGCCCCATTCGTGCTGCGCAAAGCCCGATGAAGTTCCGAAATGCCCTCATATCCTGGACTTTGCTCAATTCCGTGACATCGCGATCCAAGTAGGTTTGCAAATAATTGGAGTAGAAAACGGGCGGTTCGATACCCCGGTCATACACAGCCGGGTATGCGCCCCGGAAAATCAGCGTCTGCCAGAGGTTGGGCAACAGGCCATTCTGTTTGAGCTCCCTAAAGTCCAAGGGAAGCAGTTTGAACAGGGCTACGCGTCCGGCGAGGCTTTGGGTGATGTTGCTCAACAGGTGGAAATTCTGTGAGCCGGAAAGAATGTACTGCCCCATTTGCCCGCTGGCATCCACGATGGCCTGGAGATAGGAAAAGAGGTGGGGCACCCGTTGGGCCTCGTCAAAAATGACGCGGGAATCGTAAATTTTCAAAAAACCGACCGGATCGTCCTCGGCGAAGCTGCGCAAGTTCGCATCCTCCAGCGTGATGTACCGGTAATCGGGAAACATGTTCCGCAATAACGTGGTCTTGCCGGACTGTCGCGGGCCGGTCAATGCCAGTATGGGATACTGCTCTTTCAGTTTGCTTATGGAAGCGGCTATCTGCCTCGGGATAAAGGGCATGGTTCAAATTTGTGCAAAAATGATGCTTATTTTGAAATTGCATAAAATAAATTTTGAAATTACATGACCGTGATTTTGAAATTACATGTAACTATTTAGCACCTGTTCCGGCGAACCATTTTTAACCACAGATTTTCACAGATTCACACAGATTTTTTAAACGGAAAGGGGAAATCTGTGTGAATC
>JBEBHD010000312.1:0-5155 GCA_040080915.1 Saprospiraceae bacterium | reverse complement strand
TAGGGACCGGGTGACTTCCAGTCACCCGGTCACTGTACGCCGAATTCCCGCCCCGGGCCGCATACTCCCACTCCGCCTCCGTGGGCAGGCGAAAATTCCAGCCGGGTTGCAGTTCGTTGAGTTTTTCGAGAAAAACCTCGGTGTCCTTCCACGATACCCGATCCACAGGGCGCTGGTCGCCTTTGAAAAAAGAAGGATCGGGGTCAAGGCCTACTCCCTCTCCTCTGGAGAGGGCTGGGGTGAGGCTTACCGCCCGCCACAGCGCCTGCGTCACCGGAAACTGCCCAATCCAAAAATTATCCAACTGCACCGGATGCACCGGGCGGCAGGCTTCCCACAAATCCTCGTCGCCCATGTCAAATATGCCGCCCCGCACGGGCACCATGAGGAACGTGTGCCCGCCAATGGCGAGCAGGATGGGTGTGGGGGCGGTGGCGAGGAGGGTTTCGGTGATCATGGTGAATACGTGGGTTTTTCGAGCAAGGCCCGTTTGATTTCCTCAAAATTGTTTGCCGACAGCAGGTGCGGGGAGAGGGTGTTCAGGTCGGCAATCACACCGGCCAACCGGCCCATGCTGGTCATAATTTCAGAGTACTTGTCGAAGTCCTTCACGGCATCTCTGGTGGCTGTTAGGCCTAATCTGTTTATCTTTTCTTCCAGTTTTTGGCATTTTTCCTGCCAATATTCCACATAATCCAAGCGGTCAATTTCATCGTAAATCTTTTTCGCGTCCTCCTGCACGATTGGGAAAATCTTCTCCCGAAATGCCACCGCCTCGGAGCCGGATTTGCGGAAGATTTGCAGCAGTTCGTACATGCAATGGACGGATTTCAGGTACTTGTCGCTCACCACCACGGCGATGCGCTCGGCCCGCCCGATCTCGCGCTCGAACTCCGCGATAGAGCGCCGGTAGGTGGCATCCTGCTTGTCGTACTTCAGTTCGAATCGGCCGTCCTGCTCCAGAGCCGCGATCAGGTCGCGCACAATGGCCTCCCGGCTCTCTCCGGTTTCTTGGGTATCGGCCCAAGCGTACGACAAGTACACTGTTGGCTTCACCAGTTGCAGAGCGCCCCGGTGCGGCATACCATCGCCCCCGCCGAGCAGGTGGGCAAAATGCGCCACTTTTGTGTAGTTCCCGTCCACGTCGGGCACGTCTTCTGCGCCTTGTGCGACTGCCTTGGTCAGTGCCTGCCACGACACGGTGCGGTCTGCCACGCGCAGTTCGGCATTGGCGTTGCCGCTGAGTTTGGCAAAGGCGTGGCAGATTTCAGCGGTAAGGATGCGCGCGGCTTCGCCCGTTTCGGCCAGCACGTCGAGGGTGTTGCCTTCGCGTTTGACCAAGGCACGATGGCCGATTTCGTTGGTAAAAAAGATGCCGTTTTTCCAGTACAACTGGTCGGAGTACGGGCCGTAGCGACTCAGGAAGTTGACCATCACGTTATCAGGCATAAACCTTGGAAACGCAAACCGGAACGCCGGTGTCAGCGCCCGCTGGTGGGAGTTCAACAGCGTCAGCGCGTCGGATGACAAGACCTCGGGCAGGTAGTTGGGTGCGATGAACACCGTTTTGATTTTGTTATGCCCTTCTTCTTGAACTTCTTTTTTGGTCTCGAAAATGAGGCCGAAGGTTTTGAGCAGTTCGAGGAACTGCACACGCTCCGCCTCGGTGAAAGCGGGCAGATGCCGGAGCAGGTATTCCGCATCGAAGCACCCGCTGGTGGTGCGCAGTTCGTTGTTGATGAGCCGGTACACTTGCTCGGTGAGCCAGTTCGGGTCGGTGAACACCGTATCTTTCAGGTCTTTCTCGCCCGAAAACCACACCACCGCTCCTGTGCGGTGCAGGTATCCGAGGGCCTCGGTTTCATTGCCCGGCAAAACGCCCGCTGCGGCGCACACTTCGCGCTCAAAGTCGGCCTTGGTCATGCGTGGCGGCTGCCCGCGCAGTTTTTCCAGTATTCCGATACAGCGGTCGTACGATGCGGGCACATCACCGCCGAGGAAGGGGATGTCGCTCTTCAGTTTTTGGCAGATGGCCGCCCGGATGTCCGACAGGCCGAGGTTCTCCTCGGCAGCATCGAAGTTGAAGCACAGGGCACCGTAGTTTTTCAGCAGGTCGTCCTCATTGCAGGTCGAGCGCTTCACTTTGTAGTGTGTCTGCACCATCACGATGGGGCACTTGGTGCCGCCGCGGTGGCGGATGTTTTCGAGCCAGTATTCATTGGGCTGGAAGCGCTCGTCGTCAGGCAAGTCACTGACATCGCGCTCGCGGTGCGGGCGCACATTGTCCTCGTGGGTCCAGGCGAGGATGTAGAGCGCGTCCTCGGAAAGAAAAAACTGGTGGGTGGCGTAAAAAATCTCCTGTCCGCCGAAGTCCCATACCTGTGCTTGCAGGCCGGCGGTATGCACGTCGGGCAGTTTGGACTTGTCCAGTGTGCCGAGACGGATGCCGTGGGTGTACGGCTCCCGGGCGTTGAACGGCTCGCCGCCCAGGCGGCGCAGCAGGGAGGTTTTGCCTACCCGGCCGTTGCCGACCACGATAATTTTCACGCGCTCGTTGGTCACCATGCCCTGGGCCAGTTCTTCGAAGTAGGCACGCACGGCAGGCCAGGCGTTGTCATATTCGCCAGCAGGCACTACCCCGGGTTTCAGGCTGGACAGCGGATTGCTGTGCAGGTACAGGCTGTCCAGATTGCCGAACGAGAGTACGTTGTGGGGCAGCAAATCGAGTTTGCAGCCGCGAAGGTGCAGGGTGTCAAGCAGGCGCGGCGGAGCGTAAAACGCGAGGTCGGCGAGATCGGAGTTGTTGTTCAGGTAGAGGTAGGTGAGGCGGTCGAAACCGGCAGGCAGGTGGAAAACCGTCATTTCGTTGCCGCTCAAATCCATCAACTCCAGCCCCCGGCACGCACCGCGAAAACGCACCGATTGCAATTTGTTTTTTTGCAGATACAAACTCGGCACCGTGCGAGGCATATCCCCCAAAAACTGCCGCGAAAAGGCATCAGCGGGCAGGTCTATCCCGGCCAGCGCACAGCGGCTCGCATCGAGACGAACGAGTTCGGGCATGGAATCGGGCAGCAGGAGGCTGGTCAGGCCCTCTGTCTCGCTCACGTTCAGCCAGCGTAGTTCCCGCAGGTCGAAGGCCGAGAGATCGAGCACTTGCTGGTTTTCCACCTGCACGTCAAGGGCGAGCAGGTTGCCGTTTTCGTCGGCGAGGCAGGTGTTGCGTGCGCCGGAGCGAAGGAACTCCGCCCAATCGGCGCAGGAATACAGCGGCTGGCTAAGGTGGCGGGAGAGGTCAGAGTTGGATGTGTTGGCGTTTTGCATATTGAATCATTGGTAAAAAAGGCGGCAGAACGTTCGACCAAAACTACTTGCCCTGCCGCCTGTGAACACTATTCGTCCCGGCTTTGGCCAGGAGCGGGACAACCCTCTGTTCAGTGGAGGTCGTACACGACCGGGCCTGTGAGCTGGAAGGCGAAGCCGCGAGCCGGAAACCGATTTTGTTGTTGCGGTTCGTCGGATCGTTGTTGTTGCGGTTGGCGACCCGGCAGTTCTGCGGATTGTTGATCCACGAGCCGCCGCGCAAAACGCGGTTCGAGCCTTTTCGAGGGTTGACCTTTATTCTTTGGGCAAAAGTATCTTTTTCCGCCATTCCAAAGTATCCGCATGCCGAACGAAAGCGAGCAGGGGGAGTACCTTGCGTTGGCAGTATGCTTCGTCCCAATTCCCTGTCAGTCGGTTGCGCTCGATCTCGTGGTATTTCCGGATGAAGCGTCTTTTGCTGTTTTGCGCCAGCAAAACGCGATCCGGGAATAGGCGGTAACCCAAAAAAGTGAGGCCGCGGTCCGTATGATTAAGCGAAGGCGGCTTGAGCGTGCAACGCAGCGAGGTTTGGACGTGCCCGTCTATTTCGGCAAGGGCATTTTTGAGGAAGCGCTTGTCGTCGTGCCACAACACGAGGTCGTCCATGTAGCGGACATAGCCCCGTGCTCGCAGGTCGTTTTTGACGAAATGGTCCAGCCCGTTGAGGAAGTGGTTGGCAAAATACTGGCTGGTGAGGTTGCCGATGGGTAGCCCGCGACCTGGTTCTGTGTGGTAGCTGCCTATGATTTTTTCAAAAATCCGCAGGACTTCCCAGTCCTTAAAACGGCGATCCAACTGATTTTTCAACACGCCGTGGTGGACGCTATCGAAAAACTTGCGGATGTCCAATTTCAAAAACCATCCGTTGTTTTCGGTAAAACACTTTGCCCGGTCGAGCGCCGCGTAGGTGCCTTTCCCCAGTCGACAGGCATAGCTGTCGAATACCTGCACCCGTTCGAAATACTCGTGGCACACGTTCATCAGGGCATGGTGCAACACCTGCTCCGAAAAGGCTGGCGCGCAGATTTGCCGCTCTTTGGGGTCGAAAATTTTGAATAAGTGGTAGTTGCCCACTTCCACCTGCCCGCACAGGATTTGTTCGCGCAAGCGGGCGAGGTTGTTCTCCAGCTCGGAGCGATAATGCTCCACCGACCGGGCGTAGGATTTCCCCTTGCGAGCCTTCCAAAAGGCCAACCGCAGGTTATCCATCTCGGCCACGGACTCAAAAAGGTGGTTCGCTTTCTTCCTCGGCATCGAACAGGGTGTTTTTGCTGGTGGCAGACTCCGGCACTTCCGGCGCATTTTCGAGCATCTTTTTCATCTCCTCCAGAAACGCTACGCCGTACTTGTCCATTTTTTGCTCGCCGATGCCTTTGATCTTTAGCATCTCAGCACGGGAGGGCTTTTCCATCTGGGAGATGTTGGCCAGTTCTTCGTTGTTGAACACCGCGTAAGGCGGTACGCCTTCCCGTTCGGCCAATACTTTGCGCAGCTCGCGCAGATGCGCAAAGCGCGCGAATATGTCAGGAGGCAGTTTTTCCCGCCAGTCCACGTCGCTCTTGCCCTTCGGGCCGCGCCCTTCTTCCAGATACTGGATGCAGACGCACCACGCTGCACCCATCGGCTCTTGGGACAAGTAGCAGTCCACCTTCAAGATTTTTTTGCTGCGCAAAAAAACGTTCATTTCTTCCTCCAAAAGCGCATTGCCCACGGAAGGTACCCGAAATATTTTGAGTTGCATGACTAACAAATTTCTATAACGAACGCGTGTCATTTTTTCGCCCACCACCAC
>JBEBHD010000311.1:0-5164 GCA_040080915.1 Saprospiraceae bacterium | reverse complement strand
GTTTTTACAACCAGTACACCGAAAACGGCCGGGTCGTCCCGGTTTACCCCACCCCAACCATCGGCATGCTCGGCCTGCTCGACGACTGGGAAAGCCTGATGACGTTGGACTTCAAAAACACCGGCGACATCATTTACCTGATCGGCACCAACCACAACGACCTCGGCAGCAGCGAGTACCTGCGCGAGGTACATAGCGTGCAGTACAGCCCCTGCCCGCATTTCGACCTTGAAGAAGAATACCACCTGCAGGCCGTGCTGAAACAAGTCATCAAAAATGGCTTGGTTCAATCCACGCACGACGTGTCCGATGGCGGCCTGCTCACCGCCCTGTTGGAAAGCGCCATGCCGCGCGGCCTCGGCTTTGCCGTGACGACCAACCCAACGATCCGAAAAGATGCCTGGCTGTTCGGCGAGGCGCAAAGTCGCGTCATTGTTTCCGTGCGCACTGAACAAGCCGGGGCGTTCGAGCGTTTTTTGGCCGACCACAAGCAACCGCACACACAAATCGGCACCATTGGCGGAAACGATATCCAAATTGACAACGAAAACTGGGGCCTCGTCTCCGATTGGAAACACACACACGACAACCGCTTATCCGAAATCATGAATTAAGTGAGGTTGGGAGGTTACGAGGTTGCTGGTTTACGAAATATCGCGGAACCAGCCCCCCCTAACCTCTTAAACTCCCAACCAGAAACCTTCTAACCTTTTATTATGACAAAATATGTTTTGATGTTTGCGCTGCCGATGGTGGCGGCCATTTCGGCCTGCAAAGGCTCCGATTCCCATAAATTTACGGGCACGATCAACAATGCCGGCAACCTGCAGGTGCTGCTGGAGCAGTTGTATTTTGATCAAAACACAGCGCCCATCGCCATCGGCAGGGTCACCTGCGACGCAACGGGCAGCTTTTCCATCGAGCAAAAGGAGCCGTTTGCCGCAGGCCTGTATCGCCTCACCATCGGTGCCAAACGCACATTTTTCATGCTCGGCGGTGACGAGACAGACGTGACCCTGAAGGGCAATCTGGAAAATATTGACCGTATGCAAGTCGAGGTATCCGGCTCCGAAACGCTCAAATGCTATACCGACATCGTGCAGGAAATGCTTCGGGGCGGCCAAATGACCCCGGAATCGGCCAAAGGCTTTGTCGGCAAGGCATGCAACCCGCTCATGCGGGCATTTTTCATGGCCCAACTTTTTGGCCGCAGCGCTGGCCAGTACATCGCCGACTTCAAAGCCGCCGAAAAAGCGCTCGCCGAGGCTATGCCCCAATCCAAGTATGCCACCGAGTTTTCGACCATGGTGAGCAGCCTCGAGCAGCAGACCCTCCAACAGCAACAAGCGCCCGCTGGCCCCATCCAGATCGGCCAGCCCGCACCGGAAATCAGCCTCTCCGGGCCGGACGGCAAGGTGCGCTCCCTGTCGTCGTTGAAAGGCAAGGTAGTGCTCATAGATTTTTGGGCCAGTTGGTGCCGCCCCTGCCGCAATGCCAACCCACACGTGGTGGAGATGTACAACAAGTACAAAAGTCGCGGCTTCGACGTGTTCAGCATCTCCCTCGACCGCCCCGGTCAGAAGGATGCCTGGGTGGCGGCCATCAAGCAGGATGGCCTGATCTGGGACAACCACGTGAGCGAACTCCAGTTCTGGAACTCCACCCCTGGCCAAGTTTATGGCGTGCGATCCATTCCCGCTACATTTTTGGTGGACCGCAACGGCAACATCGCCGCGATCAACCCGCGCACCGACCTGGAAGCCCAGCTGCTGAAGGCGCTTTGACGACCCATTTTTCATGGAAAACCTCTGGCAAACACCTGCTTTTTCGCCCTCCGGCAGCCTGAACGCCGTGGTGGAAATACCGGCGGGCACGAACCGAAAATTTGAACTCGACCGCACGACCGGCGCTATTCGCCCCGACGTGCGCAACGGCCTCCAGCGCACGGTCGAGTTCTTGCCTTACCCGGTCAATTACGGCTTTGTGCCGTCCACAGTCATGGACAAAGCACGTGGCGGCGACGGCGACCCGCTCGACGTGCTCGTGCTGGCCGAATCCGTCCCCACCGGCACCGTACTGGAAGTGCGCCCCATTGGCCTGCTCCTGCTGCAAGACGGCGGCGAACTGGACCACAAGGTGCTTGCCGTGCCCGCCGACCCAGCCAGGCAGGTGGTGCAGGTGGCAGATTGGCACGATTTTCAACAACGGTACAGCGCCATTCGCCACATTCTCGAACTGTTTTTCTTGTACTACGACGGTTTGGGCGTGATGACCATCATGGGCTGGGGCGACGAGAAGGCCGCTCTGGCAGAAGTGAAAAAATGGCAAACCAAGGTTTTGTAGCAACCCTTTTCAAAACATCTTGTTTTCTTTGCCCGATCATAAAACTACTGCCGTATGCTTCTAACTCCCAGTCCGCCGTCACCTGAGCGAATCGGCCAAAAAGCCGCTGAACCTGCCATATTTGGTTTCCGATATTTTCGCTCGTTGGGCAATGCCGGACAAGACTGGGACGCAGCCGCACCACCTGATAATATTTTCCTGCAACGACCGTATTTGAGCGTTTTGGAACACAACCCGCCCCACGGGATGCGCTTCGGATACATCATTTTTTATCAAAATACCTGTCCGATAGGCGTAGCACTCTGCCAAATCAAGTATTTCAAAGTCGACGATGGTATCAACGAGCCGGTGCGTGCCACCAAAGACCCCTGCTTTTTTTCCAGCCTATCGGCTTGGTTCAAACGCCGGGTAGCGGGCCACCTGGCAGCGGATATCCTGATTTGTGGCAACATGCTGCTCACCGGTGAGCACGGTTTTTGGTTCGACTATGACCGCATTAGCCCCGAACAGGCTGCCATTTTATTGGAAAAAGCACTCGAACAAGTCGCATCCGAATCCGACCGCTCCGGCCAAAACATGCCGGTCATTTTGGTCAAAGACATCGCCCCCGGCCACTTGCGCCCGCGCCAGCATTTGGTGCGAAAAAACTATGTGGAGTTTGAAATACAGCCCAATATGGTGCTCGAACTGCCGTTTCACAGCTTCGACGACTACCTTGGCGCAATGTCCACCAAGTACCGAACCCGCGCCAAACGGGCGTTCAAAAAAGCCACCAATATCGAAAAACGGGAACTCGCCATTGACGATATCCAGCAGGAACTGCCCCGCCTGTACGCGCTGTATCGGGACATCGCCAACAACGCCGGCTTCAATATGGTGGACCTCAACGAGCACTACTTGCTAGCGCTGAAACGCGATATGCCGGAGTATTTTCGGCTGTTTGGCTATTACTTAGAGGGCAAACTGGTTGCGTTTTACACCGTCATTCAAAACGGCACCGAACTGGAAGCGCACTTCCTCGGCTACGACAAAGCCCACAACCACGACCGACAACTGTACTTGAACATCTTGTACGATATCGTCCGCCTCGGCCTCAACATGGGCTGCCGGGACGTCGTGTTTGCCCGCACCGCTTTGGAGATCAAGAGCTCCATTGGAGCCGTGCCGCACAACCTGTGCTGCTACCTACGGCACCGCAACCCCGTGGTCAATCGCTTCACTGGCACCCTGCTGGAGTACATCAAACCGGTGGAAGAATGGATGCCGCGCCACCCGTTCAAAACCGAAAACGAACTGGAAGTGGACGAGGCCTTGGCCATTTGACCGTCACCGCACCACCGCAAATTGTTTGGCCTGCAAGCGCTGCCGGTCTTTTACCCAGAGCAGGTACAGGCCTGGAGCCGGGCGCTCCAACCATACTTGGACAGCTGCAGCGGCAATGTCCTTGGCGTGGCCGTCCCACACGGTTTTGCCGTTCATATCCGTGATCCACCACTCGGCCACTGGCGCGTCGGGGTCGGGCGTTGCCGGGGTTCTGGGCCGCACTTCAAAGTTGCCGTAGTTGGGGTTGGGCACAATTTGCAGGGCAGTGTTTCGCCCATCCGGATCGTCCACGTCGGCATTGGCATCTATCCAGACCAAAGCGTGGTTGGTACACGTGGTATTGATCTGGTTGAACGTGACACAGGAGTTGTTCCAGATGGTCTGCCCCGGAGCCAGAAATGGTTTTAGTCGTATGGAAAAAAGGATGAAGCCGATGGAATGGTGCCCGCCGCTGGCACTGTCGGGCAGCATAATATCGTCGAAATACCAGCGCACGACGTTGCTGCCGTCCAGCACAACTTGGTAGTCGTGGCTGGCTCCGAGCATCTGAAATGTGGGTATGTCGAGCCGCGGATCGAGCGTGTCCCGTACAATAACCTGGTAGGCGGTCTCTATGCCGGTGTTTTGAAACCGGATGAGGTAGGTCACGGCCGCGCCGTCCTCGATCTCGGTTTGCGTGAACACCGCATCTCCGAGGACTTGCATGTCGTTTTGGGCAAAAAAGGCGGCGGTCGGACAAAGCGCTGCCACCAGTAGGGTAAAATGACGGAGGCAAAACATGAGCAGTTGTGTAAATTCGGTGAAAAGGCAGGGCAGCCAATTTTTTCAGAAGCCGAAGGTAATGCCTTTGTTTTTTTTGTACGCTACCATTAACATTTCCGCCCCACCACCACTACCCTCCGCCCAGCGGCGTCTGTCATCCCAAACAGGTAGTGCTCTCCACCATCTGCCAGGCCGAGTTTCTGGCGCACGGCTTCAGGCTTGTCGGGAAAATGGCGCACGGCCACGTTGGCCCGCCCGCCCGGGAGGACTTCCCGCACAGCCTTGCGGTCGTATTTCACAACCGCATCTATGGCAAAACAGCGCCCCGGCACGTCGGGTACCAGCACCTGCGATGTGTACAGGTGTGTCTGCAGGTGCAGTTTGGCCAGCCCGAACCGGCAGGCGAACGTTTTGAACGCCCCGGCCTTGAGCACCGCCGCGTCGGGTTCGTACAGGTAGGCTTGCGGTTGGGCGTATTCCGGCTCGGCGGCGCGTTCCTCTGAGCGGGAGAAGCGAAAAACGCGCATTTCAGTGCCAAGGCAAACAGCATCGATGGGTACTTCATCAGGCGCGGACGCGGATTTTTCCAACAGGTACAACACCTCCTTCACTTCATTTTCCACCGATATCACCCAAATACGGCTCACCATGCCAAGTTGCTCCATGGCATGGCTGAGGTCAAGCAGAGGTGCCGTTTTGAGCAGTACACGGTCGGCGCGGTCGAGCAGTATTTCCC
>JBEBHD010000310.1:0-5189 GCA_040080915.1 Saprospiraceae bacterium | reverse complement strand
CTAAATGCCAAACGTACACCCCCGGCGGCGCAGGCAGGCCGCCGGTTTTTCCGTTCCAAACGTGCTCCGGGTCGGCAGCCGCAAACACGAGATTTCCCCAGCGGTCGAATACCTCCAAGCGGAAACGCAGCCATGCACACGGCAAGAAAGCCTGCCATATATCGTTCCGGCCGTCGTCGTTGGGGGAAAATGCGTTCGGGACGTAGTACGGGCATTCTTCGCACGTGACGAAAGAAACGACCACGGTGTCCGTAATCGCGCAGGCGGCAGAGTGTCCGTTCAGGGTGTAAATCCCGGGTTCCGTGACAGGCAAAAAGTCTCCACGGCTGCCATCACTCCATTGCCAGCTGATAAGGCCCGGCGGCACGGCCAAATCCAACGGCTTGCCCCGGCAAACGACGGTGTCGGGCTGTAGGCCCGGCGGCTGCTCTACTGCCACGGATACGGCGGCTGTATCGCCTGGGCAGGTGCCCGACGCTGACAAGATGTACAAATACATGCCCGGTGCGTCGTTCGCCGGGGTGAATACGCCGTTCGGCAAGTTGGGCTGCCAATACCCGTCGGGGTCGGGCATGCCGCCGAGGGCGGCAGTCAGGCCCATGCCCGGCGCGTTGGCGCACAACGTGGTATCGCCAGAAATGCCTGCGTCACCTGCCGGAAAAACCCGAATGTAGGCATACCGGAGTGCCATTTCGCCGCATTCACCCCAAATCCGCACCGCCACGAAGCGTTCGCCGCGCGTCGGGCTGACAGTCGAGTTGGCATACTGCACGGCTTGTATTCCGGCGATGATGTCGGCGAGTGTGGCCGAGCCGTTGTTTTTCAGGACAAGCCAAACGGGGCTGTGCTGGATGACCGAAAGTGTCGGCGGAAGCGGGCCGACGATGCCGAGCGATTCGTTCGGCGCATCGGGCGTGAGCAGGAGCCGAAACACGACCGAGTCCACGTGTTTTTCGGAAAATAAAACCACATCGAGATCGGCGACGGGGCTGTTCCCGACGCAGAGGGTATCGGTGGCAAAGCCGTCGTCGTACACGAGTGAGCTATTGTCGGCATCAAGGTCGAACCGGAAGTTGCTTTCGATCACAACATTGTCCAAGCCGCCGTAGTCGGCCTGGGATCGGTACTCGCCCCGGATTCGGAACGCGGTCACATTGGCCAACACGGTTCGAAATTGTGCCTGTGTAGGCGTGGGGCCGGTAAGGTCGTTGAGGTGCCAGCCCGCGTCTTCGCGCAGGAGGAGATCGTAGTGTGTCCAGGCCAGTTGCGGGTTTTGGGCGTTATCGAAAATGAGGGTGATGCCCGCGCCTTCGATCACCACATCGGGGCGGCCGCCGAACTGCTGGGCGTTGGTGGTATCGCTGGTGTACTGGTCCCAGCGGAGGTAGCGC
Organism: Saprospiraceae bacterium; assembly: GCA_040080915.1. GTDB lineage: Bacteria > Bacteroidota > Bacteroidia > Chitinophagales > Saprospiraceae > M3007. The sequence continues at coordinate 3,798 of JBEBHD010000310.1, read as the reverse complement.
CCGTAGGCATCGCACTTGTTTCCGCGAAATTTTGGAGGTGCCTCGAAGTACCAGGTTCCGCCCGTTGCGGCATCCGTGACGCGGATGTTGCCGCCGGGCAAGCCGCCCGTTGGTAGCCAGGCAGCAATGGTGCTCTGCGGGTCGCCCGAAGCGCCCCAGTCTTCGTTGTTGGTGTCGAAGGTGCTGGTTTGGGTGCGGAGCACGGAGGGAAAAAGTAGGAGAAGGAGGATTTTGAGAAATGAAATCTTTGTCATCATTAGAAATAGAGAAAAATGTCGGGCATTAGCCGCAGCAATATTTACAGTAGTCCCGTAAGCACGCTCTTAACCACAACGGGCGGCAGACTTTGTAAATGCGCTGGAGCCAGAAGAGTTGTTTTGGTTGACAAAACAATCTGGGTACACTCAAATACATCGAGCATCCGATGACGATTTAGTGATGCGTCTGCATAACGAGGGCGACAAACTTGGGTCCTTGTGGAAGCAGCATTACCTTATTGGCAGTGGCCCCCAAAAGTAATGTTTTTCTCCGTGTACATGAAGGAAAATCGGACTTACAGAAATCAATTCCCAGAAAATTTCAGGCCTATAGGCATTTCCAACACCCAATCGGTGTGATCATCTTGCATGATCAGGACGCTTCAGATTGTAAGGTGCTCAAAAATAATCTTTTGCGTTTGTGCCATAATGGCCCGGAGACCGTTCCTTTTCTGATTAGAATTGTCTGTCGCGAGTTGGAGTCCTGGTACCTGGGCGATATGGACGCTGTTGAGCGTGCATACCCCAATTTTAGAGCCGAACGCTATCGCAACAAAGCAACCTTTAGGAACCCAGACAATTGCAACGCTAAAGAGGAACTCCGCAAGATACTCCCCAACTTGCAACAAATTGGATCAGCCCGGGCTATAGCACCACACATGGACATTTCGGAAAACAAGTCCACCAGTTTTCAACAATTCATTAACGGCCTGAACCGGTTTTTAGAAATTAACTTACGTTAAAGCGGCGACCAAAAGTAGCGCAAAACCAAAATGCCATTCTACATTTGCCCTCTCCCCGCCATAATCTGACAATCGCTAAACCTGATTCTATTCGTGCAAATTGATGATCTAAAGCCGCAGCGTTTGCTGCGCCTGTTCTGGCAGTCCCCCTATCGAACCTGGTTTTTAGCCGGAATGTTTGTCTCCAGCGCTGCCATAGCCACCCTCACCGTGGGCCATAATCAGGTCCGCCACGCCATTGCCACTTTTTTTGAAAAGCCCAAACCGGCAGCCCCCGTGGCCGCCGCCGAGGTTCGATGGGGATTCTCTCTTGGAAAATTTCAACTGACCGACTCCGAGCTGCGCCGAGGCGATATCCTCGGCGAGGTACTTGTAAAAAAAGGCTTGGAGTACCCCGTAGTGGCCAAATTAGTCGAGAACGCCAAGGGCGTGTTCAGTCTCACGTCCATGCGCATGGGCAAAAAACTGTTTTTCCTCACCCCTGCAGCCAATGGAGTACCCGTCGCGATGGTGTACGAGCCGTCGCCCTACGAGTATGTGCGTTTCCAGTTGGAAGCCCCCTACAAGGTGGAGGTGGTGAAACGCGAGGTGGAGACCGAAGTGCGTGCCGCTTCCGGCGTTTTGGAAACCAACTTCTGGCAGGCGCTCACCGATAACGGCCTGAACGACAACCTCGCCGATGGCATGATTGACGTGCTTTCTTCGTCCGTGGACTTTTACCACCAGCAGGTCGGCGACCGCTTCAAGGTGGTGTACGAGCAGCACATCGTGGAGGGCGAACCGGTGGGCACAGGCAAAATACTCGCCGCCGTGTACGAGCGCGAAGGCAAACAATCCTTCGCGTTTCACTTCCAAAAAGAAGGCGAAAAAACGGACTACTACGATTTCGATGGTCGCCCGGCCCGCAAGGCTTTCTTGAAAGCCCCAGTGAAATTCAGCCGCATTTCGAGCCGGTACAGCCTCAAGCGCTTGCACCCGATACTGGGTTACAACCGCCCGCATTTTGGCACCGACTACGCCGCCCCGCACGGCACACCCATCATCGCTGTGGCAGAGGGCACCGTGGTGGAAGCTGCGCACCGTGGCGGCAACGGCAAGTTTGTCAAGATACGCCACACCGGCAGCTACGAAACCCAGTACCTCCACATGAGCGGTTTTGCACGCGGTATGCGCCCCGGCGCTCGCGTGGCTCAGGGCCAAACGATCGGTTATGTCGGCTCCACAGGCTTGGCCACCGGCCCGCACGTCTGTTTCCGGTTCTGGAAAAACGGCCGCCAGGTGGATCACCTCCGACTCAACCTGCCCCAGCCTGAACCAATCAAAGGCGAATTGCTGGAGGCCTTCAAGGTGGAGCGCGACCGCTTAGCAACCCTGCTGATCAAGGTGCCATACCGCACCCGCGACGAAATTTTCGGCATCAGGCCAGCCGTGGAATGGCCTGCCATGCCTAATCCTTGAGGGTTGTTTGAAAAAAAGCGACCGGGTTAGCCAAAGAAGGGATTGTGGTATTTTGTGTGGCATCAAGTTCCTCCGATTCACCGCCTCTCTCCAGCCCAGCATGAAATACGAAGAATTTCCCCACCCCCTCCACCCAATTTAATATTTTTCCGTCCTTAGCTCCCAAACTCACCCTTCAGGCCGCTCGCAAGCTGCCCTTCGGGACAATCCAGCGCTTGGGTTTTGCCCTTACCTCGCAGCAAAAAAAATCCAAAAGTTTTTTTTGCTGCGAGGTAAGAGAAAAACCCAGGCTTATCACCCATCATGTACGCCGCCTGCCACGTCAGCCTCGCGCCCATGCGCGCCCACCCATCCGACAAGAGCGAGATGGTATCGCAACTACTATTCGGCGAGACCGCCGAGATCACCGATGCCAAGGATGGCTGGCGGCACGTCGTTTGCGCATGGGACGGGTACGCTGGCTGGGTGGACAGCAAGCAGCTTTGTGTACTCACCCCCAGCGAGTACGATGACTACCGGGAGCACGCCTCCGTCAGCCTGTCACTCGTGGAGGGCCTGATGGCCGCCGACCACTTTGTTCCGCTCACGCTCGGTGCCACATTGCCCCGGTACGATGGCCTGCGCTGCGAACTTGGCGGCCTGTCGTTCCAGTTTTCTGGCCCCGTGGTCACGCCCGACCAAGCGCCCCGCACGGGCGAGTGGATCGCCAAGATCGCCCGCCGTTACCTGCACGCGCCCTACCTGTGGGGCGGGCGCTCGCCCTTCGGCATTGACGCGCCGGGCTTCACCCAGATCGTGTTCAAGATCGCTGGCATCCGGCTGCTGCGCGATGCCGGGCAGCAGGTCACCCAAGGCCGTCCGGTGGATTTCATGGAGCAGTGCCAACTCGGCGACCTCGCTTTTTTCGACAACGGCAAGGGCGGTATCGGGCACGTGGGCATCATCCTGCCCGACTGCCACGTCATCCACGCCTCTGGTAAAGTGCGCATTGACAAATTGGACCACTTCGGCATTTTCAGCGCAGAGCAAAACCGCTACACACACCAGTTGCGGGTGGTGAAACGCTTGCTACCCGACTCCGCCGAACCCGATGAGCCTGCCTCAAGGGCCGCCTTGGAAGACGATGTGTTCAGTCAAGCAGCTCTGTTCGATTAGTTTTCCACCGCAGAGGTGCGGAGTTTTTGACCACGTTGCTGGATATCTTCCAATTCACCGCAGAAACGCGGAGACGCGCAGTATTTTTTTTCATGAAAATCAGTAACTGTTTAGTACCCGCTTGAGGTGGCACTAAACGCAAAAAAATGCACCACAGATTTTCACAGATTCACACAGATTTCCCC
>JBEBHD010000070.1:0-19129 GCA_040080915.1 Saprospiraceae bacterium | reverse complement strand
GATCATCTTCCAGCACGCCCGAAATTTTGGACAGGATGAACGGGAACGAAAAGAAGAAAATGATGAGCGCAACGCCTACACCCAATGCACGCCCCACGTATTGCGGGTAGGAACGCCGCAACTGGTACGCGCCGTAAGCCTTGTTCCGGTCGGCAAAGATGATGTCCAGCATGTCCCGGTACCCAGCGGCTCCTTTTGATTCAGCCATAATATCAGTTTTTAATTGTTTGTAACATTGAGTTCAGCAATCTCGGATAACTACTTGGTGGTTGCTTGAACTTGTTCATCTACGGAAAATTTCAGCCCGCCCGCCGGGTTTTTGATAAACTCCATCTCCTGATCGGAAATGTCTAACAGGACGTACAGCGCCACGTTCGTGATCTTCATCTCATCGAAGGCATCCACGAGGTTTTTGTACCGCGAGTCCTTGGTCGGCTTGATGATCACGTTGAGTTTGGACACCTTTTTTTTCTGCCCCGGGTTTTTCGGGTCATCCTTTTCGGCATCGCCATGCTGTGTTTTTACCCGATCCTTTTTGTCCAGTATCACCTTGCGCAAGCCTTCCGCCGAGTAGTCGGTCGAGTCCAATTTGGCATCGGTGATGCCTTCGTAGTAGTACACCTTGTCGTCAGGCCCGAGTAAAAGGGTGAGTACCTGGGATTCTTTTGTAGGCTCTAATTTATCCTTGTCCACGTCCTTTTCGGGCATGACCACGGGCATAATCTGTGGTTTGGCCAGTGTAGTGGTCAGCATGAAGAACGTAATGAGCAGGAAGGCCAAGTCCACCATGGGCGTGAGGTCAACGCGGGTTGACATCTTCTTGGAACGCACCTTTCCTCCGCCTTTTTTTCTGGCACCACTATCCGCGGTTTGTATTTCAGCCATGTTGGTATGCTGTTAATGGTGATGAAATGTTTTTGAAACGAACGTTTGGGCAATCAAAGCGCATCCGTTTTGTTCGGGTCAGCCTCCGTGTTGGTGATCAGGTTGAACTTGTTCACGTTAAAGTCCACCAGCGTGTTGACGACCTTTTGTACCGCCGAGTAGGGCGTGTCTTTGTCGGCCTTTACCACGATGACGTACTCTTCCCTGACTTGGCCTAATTGTTTTAGGGCAAACTGCGCGCGTCGGGCGTTGTGTACCCAGGGGCCGAGCTCGTTGCCAACGGAGTCAGCCGGTATGCCGGGCACTTTGGCGTTGAGCCGTTCGTCGTTGGGCAGGGATATCCATTTTTTCAAGTCCTTGCAGGGCACGCCGAAGGTGCCGTAGTACGCGAACTTGTTTTTTTCCTCCTCCGTCAGGCGCATGCCGTAGTTGGCGTTCATGGTGTCAATCAGCAGGCGGCGTGTATGGGTGCCAGCCATGTCGAGAAACACCCGGCCATCTTTGTCCACGAGAATCGTCAACGTACCTGCATCGGGCAGTTTTGTTTCGGAAATAGACGACGGTGTGTCCACGACCACAGGCTCCTGCGGTTTGGCTTTTGCCGTGAGCATGAAGAACGTGAGCAAGAGGAACGACACGTCACACATGGCCGTCATGTCCACAGAGGGAGAATGCCGGCTCGGCTTATGTTTTGGCATAAAGCATGTAAGTTTAGTTATGATCGGCACAGGTGTCGGGCCGATTGGCCCGGTTTCCGGTGCTGGAATTAGTGATGTTTGGACGCAAAGGTTTGCGTCAGGCTGTAACCGGCCTCGTCAATGCGGTAAGTCATACCGTCAATTCGCGCCGTGAAGAAGTTGTAGAAAACGATGGCGATGGCAGACGTGCCGATACCGAGAGCGGTGTTGATAAGGGCCTCCGAGATACCCATAGCGAGCGCGCTGGAGTCCGGCGCACCGGCAGTGGACAGAGCGGCGAAGGCGCGAATCATCCCCAATACCGTACCGAACAGACCGATGAGGGTCGCGGTGGATGCCAGCGTGGCGAGGATGTTGAGGTTTTTCTCCAACATGGGCAGTTCGAGCGTGGTGGCTTCCTCCACTTCTTTTTGGATGGCCAGCACTTTTTCGTCTTTTTCCATGCCGCTCACGGTTTCCATTTCGCTGTACTTGGCCAAACCGGCCCGCACCACGTTGGCTACCGAGCCTTTTTGCCGGTCGCAGGCCGAAACGGCTGCGGCCATGTCGCCCCGATCCAATGCGGCCTTGAGGCCTTTCACAAAGTCGTCAATTTTGCCGGAGCCGGTGGCTTTTTTCAGCGTGATAAAGCGCTCCAACACAAAAACGATGGTAACGAAAAACATACCTAACAACACAGGTACCACCCAGCCACCTTTGTAAATTGTACCAAAATAATCACCGGGCAGGGGGTCCTTGGTGGGGTCGCCGTCCACAAAGTGCGACGGATCGCCAAAAACGAACAAAAAGATCAAGGTCGAAAGAACGAAGCAGGCCGGGATCGCGATGTACGGGAAGATCGAACCGGAGTTTTCGCCTTGTTGAATTTTGGCAGGAGTGTTCTTTGCTGCTGTCATGCTGCTTTTAAGTTTTGAATTAATGAATGGACTGATCTGAAAAAGACTCCTTGCAGAAAGCAGCGGTCATGCCTCGGATTCGATTTCGCAGGCGGTTCCTTGCCCGTACGTCGCATAAGATGCGGCAGGTCGGAAACATGGTGTGCGGCAACGAAAAAAAATGTCAAAGCAATAACAGGCGCAGTTTTCCTACGGAGGCGGCTTTTTTGCGGCGGTAAAAGTAGTGTAAGCCGTACAATTTCCAATAAGCCCGTTTTTAAATTCACGAAATGAACATATTGGACACTTTTCGGCCGCTGGCTCAATCGCGGCTGGCCTGCCGTATCCGAACAAGTTTTTCCAACAATTTTTCCAACTGATCCAGCGGCAGCATGTTGGCCCCGTCGGACTTGGCTTCGGCTGGCCGGGGGTGGGTTTCGATGAACAGCCCGTCGGCACCAACGGCCACCCCGGCTTGTGCGATGGTCTCGATGAGGGCGGGCCGCCCGCCGGTGACACCGCTGCTCTGGTTGGGTTGCTGGAGGGAGTGCGTGCAATCCAGCACCACCGCACTGCCAAACGCCTGCATGGCGGGTATGCCCCGGAAATCCACGACGAGGTCCTGGTAGCCGAACATGGCCCCTCGCTCGGTGAGCCATACGTTGGGGTTGCCCTCCTCAAGCACTTTTTCGCGGGCAAACTGCATGGCTTCGGGGCTGACGAACTGTCCTTTTTTGATGTTGACCACCTTGCCCGTTTGGGCAGCGGCGCTCAGCAGGCTGCTTTGGCGGCACAGGAAGGCTGGGATTTGCAGCACGTCCACATATTCGGCGGCAAGGGCCGCCTCCGCATCGGTGTGGATGTCGGTGGTCACGGGCAGGTCGAGCGTCTGGCCCACCGCCCGGAGGATGCCAAGCGCCCGTTCGTCGCCGATACCAGTGAACGAGTCGCGTTTGCTGCGGTTGGCTTTTCGGTAGCTGCCCTTGAAAATGTAGGGGATGGCGAGGCGGTCGCAAATGTCGCGGACGCGCCCGGCGATGTCGAACGCCATTTGCTCGCCCTCGATGGCGCAGGGGCCGGCGATGAGGAAAAAATTGCCAGAATCGGCGTGTTTGAGACGAGGCAGGCTTTCGTGGACTGTCATGGTCGGTGCGTTTTTTGGGCGGCAAAGGTAGGCATCGCGGCGGGCTTGCCCAAAAATGCCTTGTGACCGAAATGTGCAAAAATGTACTCCGTCATATTTCGAAAACGAGCAACCTTTGGCGGCCCAAAGTCTGGACTTTTTTTTACGCCTCCGAGCGTAGGTTGTGTCCTCTCTGTTTGTCATTCCGCAGGAATCCGTCCACGTAAGGAAGGTAATCACGTTCGGTTGCCGCCGAAGAGCGGACAGATTCCTGCGGAATGACAAACGAAGAGGGCTAAAAACACACTCGGCGGCAACACAAAACATACTCATGCGCACGTCCCTGCTCCTGCTGATTGCCCTTTTTTTTGAGGCCGTTTGCCTCTTCGCCCAGCAACCACCCGTCCAACCCCGCTACGCACTGGTGCGGGTACATTTCGCGCCCGATCACACGGTTCGAGACCTGGCTGCTCTCGGTATGGAGTGCGACCATGGCAACTACCAGTCAGGACGTTTTTTGGAGAACGTGTTTTCGGACGACGAACTCGCCCAAATTCGCGCTGCCGGGTTCGAGTGCGAGGTGCTGGTAGACGATATGGCTGCCCATTATCTCGCCCACCGCGACGACCCGGCCCCTGCAGCCGAGGATCGTTCGCTTGTTTGCGACGGCCTTTTCGCCCCCAAAAACTGGAAAACGCCCGCCAACTACACGGCTGGCAGCATGGGTGGCTACCCCACCTGGGACGAGCTGCTCCTCGTGCTCGACGATATGCGGGCCAAGTTCCCCAACCTCATTTCAGCAAAAAAACCGGTCAGCCCCAACGCCGTTACTGCCGAAGGCCGAGCGATCTATTGGCTCCGCATTTCTGACAATCCCGAACAAGACGAGGCCGAACCAAAGGCGCTGTACACCGCTCTGCACCACGCCCGCGAGCCGCAAGGGCTTTCGCAAACATTGTTTTTTATGTGGTACCTGTTAGAAAACTACGCCACAGACCCGGAAATAAAAGCGCTGGTGGACAACAGTGAACTGTTTTTTATGCCCTGCCTGAACCCCGACGGGTATGTGTACAACCAAACGACCAACCCGTCGGGTGGCGGTTTTTGGCGCAAAAACCGGGGCAGCGGTGGTGGGGTTGACCTCAACCGGAACTACGGCCACGGCTGGGGCTTCGATAATGATGGCTCCTCGCCAGATTCTACCTCAACCACTTACCGCGGCCCTGCCCCGTTTTCGGAGCCGGAGACCCAGGCCGTAAAACAGTTTTGTGAAGACCGCGACATCGCCGTGGCGCTCAATGCCCATTCCTACGGCAACCTGCTCATTTACCCATTCGGCTACAACAACCAGCCTTCGCCCGACCACGCCCTTTTTCAACACGTCAGTGCGCTCATGGTGTCGGAAAATTTTTTCAAAAATGGCTTGGCCATCGAAACGGTCGGCTATGCAGCCAACGGCAACTCCGACGACTGGATGTACGTCGCCACACCCGAAAAGGGCCTGATAGTAGCCATGACCCCGGAGATCGGCCCCCAGTTTTGGCCCAACCCCAATCTGATTGACCGTCTGAACAAATCCATGATGTGGACCAACCTGACCGCCGCCCGCATCCTGCACCATTACGGTATTGCAAAACCGGAACCGGTTTTGCCCACCGGCCTCGGCGGCGAGGTGGCCTACACGCTCACCCGCTACGGCTTCAAGGGCGGCAGCCTGACGGTGTCGCTCACCCCGCTTTCGGCCAATATCACCGCTACGGGCACCCCCCAGCAATTCAGCCTGGCCCCGATGGCCTCGGCTCCGGGAAAGCTCGCTTTCACACTCGCACCCGCCACGGCCCCCGGCGACGAACTGCTCTTTCTCCTGACGGTGAGCAACGGCACGATGGCCCATTCCGACACCCTGCGCGGTACCTACCGGGGCAGCGTGCCCGGCCCGATTTTCACCACGGTCTTTGACGAACCGGTGGCCGGAACCTCCAACTGGACGGCCTCCAACGGCTGGGCCACGAGCACCCAGCAGTTCGTCTCATCCCCATTCTCGTTCACGGACACGCCCACAGGCAACTACGCAGCCAACCGCGACGCACGCCTCACCACAAAAAACCCCGTCAGTCTGGCCACGGCAACGGCCGCCAAACTGACCTTTTTTGCCCGATGGGACATCGAAAAAGGCTACGACTATGCCGAGGTGCTGGCCAGCGCCAACAGTACCACGTTCACCCCGCTTTGCGGGAAATTTACCCGCCCCGGCACCGCCAACCAAGACCTCGGGCAGCCCGTGTACGACGGCAAACAACTGACCTGGGTAGAGGAGGAAATGGACCTTGGTGAATACCTCGGCGGCAATCTGTGGCTGCGTTTTCGCATGGTGAGCGACGCTTTCCAATCTGCCGACGGGTTTTACTTCGACGACCTGGAGGTGAAAATTTCCACGCAGTCAACCGCTGCGCCTGGGCTGGATGCCGCCGACCTGAAATTGGAGGTTGCTCCCAATCCGGCTTCGGTCCGGGTCGCCGTCCAAATTACGGCCCCAGACAACCGGTTGGGCGCAGGCGCGGCCCTCACGGTGTGTGATGCTTTGGGCAAAACCGTCGCCCGACGCGCAGTGTCGGCTGTCGGTTCGGAAGTTTTCCAAACGGAGGATTGGCACCCAGGGCTGTACGTGGCCCGGTTGGAAATGCCGAACGGGCGGGTATTGGTGCAGCGGTTTTTGGTGGCGCGGTAATACCTTTGCCGCATGGGCAATAAAGGGCACAAAAAAATCCGAAAAAAAGGGCTGCCGCCCGGCACATTAGTGTACACCGGCCACCGCCCCGATGCCACGGCCTCGGTGCGCACGGTGTGGTTCAACGAAAGCGGCTGCCACGAAAAAATGGAGTACCTGCCCGAATGGCGCGAGCGAGCGGAGGGCATCGTTTGGGTGGATGTGTGCGGCTTGGCCGACACGGCGCTGGTTGATCAGGTAGGCAACGATTTTGGCCTGCACCACCTCGCACTGGAGGACGTGCTGAACACCCAGCAACGCCCCAAATTGGAGGAGTTTGACAACGCCCTATTTTTTATCGTGCATAACCTGCATCTGGGCACCACGACCAATGAATTGTGCAGCGAGCAGATCGCGGTGTTTATCGGAAAGCAGTTTGTCGTTTCGTTTCAGGAAGACCCCGACGACTCGTTCCAAAATGTCCGTAAGCGTGCCGAAGAGGGCTTGGGCCGACTGCGAAAAAAAGGCTCGGACTACCTCGGTTACACGCTGCTGGACACGGTGGTGGACAATTATTATCTCTTGCTGGACGACATCGAGAGCGCCCTGGGTAAATTAGAGTCGGAACTGCACAACAACGGTTCTGCTCCCGACCAAAAGGCGGGCATTTTTGACCTGAAATTGGTCATCAACCAATTTCGCCGCCACCTCCTGCCCCTGCGCGATGCCACGACTCGGTTGTACCGCAGCGATAGTGACTTCGTGAGCGAAGCAACCCGTTTCTACCTGCGCGACTTGGCCGACCACGTCACGCAAATATTGGACAGCGTGGACAACTACCGCGAACTGCTCTCCGGCGTGGAGGCGCTTTATCAGGCCGAAATCAGCAACCGGCTGAACAACGTGATGCGCCTGCTGACCATCATCAGCACGATCTTCATCCCCTTGTCTTTTATCGCCGGGGTGTATGGCATGAACTTCGACAACATGCCAGAGCTGCATTTGAAAAACGGCTACTTCTACATTTTGGGCGCGATGGCTACTGCTTCCATCGCTATGCTGCTGTATTTCCGCCGGAACAAGTGGCTTTGACCGCAAAGGCAAATGGGGCGGCAGGATGTATGCACATTGTTTCCCCTTTACCGCAGGGAGTGATATTTTGATTTTGCGCAAGATCATCCATATAGACATGGACGCTTTTTTCGCGTCGGTAGAGCAACGGGATCATCCTGAATTGCGGGGCAAGCCCGTGGCCGTCGGCGGAGCCGGGCCGCGAGGTGTGGTGGCTGCTGCCAGTTATGAAGCGCGCCGGTTTGGTGTTCGTTCGGCCATGTCGGGTGCCAAAGCCAGGCAATTGTGCCCTGGTTTGATTTTTGTCCGCCACAACTTCGAGCAGTACAAAATCGTATCGCACCAAATCCGTGCGTTGTTCCTCGAGTATACCGATTTAGTAGAGCCGCTATCGTTAGACGAAGCCTATTTGGACGTGACCAACCCAAAGTCAGGCCCAAATTCAGCCACGCTCATTGCCGAGGAGCTTCGTAGCCGTATTTTTGAAACGACCCAGTTGACCGCCTCTGCGGGCGTGTCCTACTGCAAATTCCTGGCAAAAATTGCTTCCGACCTGAACAAGCCCAACGGCATGGCCATCATTCTCCCGCACGAAGCTGAAGCATTTCTTGAGAAATTGCCCATCGAAAAATTTCACGGCATTGGGCGTGCTACGGCTGCCAAGATGCACAAATTGGATATTCGGACCGGTTACGACCTGAAACAGCATACGCTGATTGAACTCGTGCGGCGCTTCGGCAAGGCCGGGCGTTTTTATTTTAACATCGTGCGTGGGCTGGACGAACGCCCGGTACGCAGCCAATGGGTACGCAAATCTATCAGTACCGAAAACACCTTCGCCACCGATCTGGCGAGTGTCGAAGAAATGCTGGAGCAATTGGCTGGCATAGCTGCCGACCTCCAGCGCCGGATCGAGCGGGCCGATAACCCCGGACGCACCTTGACACTCAAGGTGAAGTACGCCGACTTTCGCACCGTCACCCGGTCAAAAACGACTGATCACGAGATTTCAGACATAGCCGAAATGCTTGGGCTGGCGGCTCCGTTGTTGGCCGACACCGAGGCCGTAGACCGCAAGGTGCGCTTGTTAGGGCTTGGCGTATCCAATCTGCGCCGGGAACGAGAGGAACAACGAGAGCAGTTTGGGCCGGGTGAGCAATTGGTGCTGGAATTTTAGCCCATGTTTTTGCTGGTCGGTCAGTCCAAAAACACTTCCGTCACGTAAACCTCTAAATTTGGAATGATAGGAGTTGTCACGATGTCGCCCTCTACTTTGGGCTGTAAGCCGATGTAAATGCCCTGTTCGTTAAGTTTCCAAACCTGAATGGTGCGTTCGATGGGCGAAGCAACCCAATATTCGAGCACGCCCGCCTCTTGGTAGAGCTCAAATTTGTCCTTCATTTCGGTACGACTGTTGCCCGGAGAGAGGATTTCCACTATAAGGTCCGGGGCACCGATACAACCGCGGTCGTCTAATTTGGTTGGGTCACACACTACGCAAAGGTCGGGTTGGACGACCGTTATCACGTCCTTGTTTTTTGCTTCGCTAAAACGAGTCAGGCGCACATCAAAAGGTGCGACGTACACTTTGCAGGGGCTATTCCAAAGCAAGTTGATGAAAGGTCTGGACAGTCTAACGCTGATGTCTTGGTGCTTGCGCGACGGCGCAGCCATTTCGCGGACTTTCCCGCGCAGCAGCTCTACGCGTTCTTTAAACTGCCAGAGCAAGTAGTCGGCGTAGGTATAGTTGCCATCGGGATCGAGTTGAACAAGGGACGTGATCATAAACCGGAGCGTTGGTTGGTAGTCGGTTGGCAAAGGTATAGGGAATTGCCAGATCGAAGCGATGGCTCACCGCACCAATTTCAGCACCGCCCGCTTGCGGGAACCAGGGATGCAGACAAAGTATAATCCGCATGCCAGCGTGCTAGTTTCATAGGCTTGGCTGAAATACTGCCCTGCCGACAAACTACCCGTGGACAGGTTTCTCCGTGCCTGCCTCCTGCATCGAGCAGGTCAATTGTGTAAAATGCGTTTTCCGGCACCGCCATTTTCATTCGGAAAAACGGGGTTGAGGGGTTGGGATACAGCCCGGCGTTGTCGGCCGCAGCCAATTTACCGTTGGCTGCCACGCAGGCATTGCCAGGCCAGTTGAGTTGATTTTTGTCCGTACCGAGGTCGTTGGAAACAAAATCGGGCTGGCCCAGCGCCAGATCGGGTGCAGTGCTTCCGCTTGTGGGCGGGGTGTTCCACACCAATATCCGGTTGTTGAACCGGTCGCAAACCAGCCACCACTTCATAAGACTTATTGACACGGGCATTGAAATTCTAGTTGAGAAAGTTTCTGAGGAGCTGCCTTGAGTATGTTTTTTTAGGAACGTGTAAAAAACAACCTTGAGAATGACCTTTCCATCGCCGCGCTTGGTGTTTTCTCCTACCGTGGCGTTAAAGTCACGAAGAGCCAAAAAATCATTGCACCGCTTTGTCCAGCTGCTCCGCTTTGATCGTCCCCTTGGGCACGGTTATTTTCCAAAAAGAAAAATCCTGATTGGCTTCCAATCCAAAGCCATAAATCACCTCGCCCGGCTTGGTCACTTTCACAAATTTGTCGGTGCGCACTTTTTCGGCGCGTTCGTCCCAGATCAGTTCCTCGGTTTCCAATTTTTCCTGTTCGATGGTGGTAAGCACCACACTGTCACGGGCTGTGACAAGGCCCTTGTCTTGCCGGCGCACAGCATATTTGGCTGTGAGCGTACTGCGCACCGTAAGTTGCGGAGTCAGAAACTCGATTTTGACCCCATCGGGGAATTCCTGGCGGGCATCGTCGCGGTCGGTGTGATTGTGCAGCGTGGGGGCCGTCACCCGCACGCGCACCACTGCGCTGTCGGAGTACAGGATTTCCACGTCACGAGCCACCTCGACCACCGTGTCGTCCTTGCTGTACAAAATATCCGCACGCTTGGCCACTTGATCGCAGGCGATCAGGCACAGAAAAAGGAGAACAAAAACTGGCAGGCGATTCATCTTCCGGTTTTTTTTGAAAAAAAATAGCGTTCAGGAAATCATCTGGCGGAACCCGTAGCGCAGCACCAGCAACATACCCACTACGATCAGCAGCAGGTATTGCACGGGCAACCGGACGAAAGCGATGATGTGGGTGCGGTCGAGCAGGTACATCAGCATGAACAGGGCACCGATGGTCATCATCAGGCTCGACAGATTGCCGAAGCCGGGTATTTGCTCAAAATCGGCGTTTTGGCGCACCAGCCCAATCGTGAGCACCATCGAAACTACCGGGATCACTTGGGTCAGCAGGTTGGTGTTCAGGATGCTGCCGCCATGCTCGAACAGGAACAGGTACACGCTCAAAGCCACAGAAAAAATACCGGGAATGCACACGGCGTACAGGATGAGGCTGTACAGAAATTTCCACGGAGACTGGTTTCCAGCCCCGCGCCCGGCCCAGCCTGCGAACAGGGCCACGAGCGGAACGAGCAGAAAAAAGCCAACGATGACCAACGGATGCTGGCCGAGGTAATCGAAAAATTCGCGTAGCGTCATGGTATGTCCGTTGTTAGAGCAGCGTTTGGAACAGAAAAAACCGACTTTTGGGCCGACAAAAGTATGGCATCCCTATCCGGCGACAAAGCGCGTTACCTCGATTTCTGCCGCGAGCACCCCGTGCCGCTACACCTACAGCCTTGGTGGCTCGATGCCGTTTGCGGCCCTGATGCCTGGAGCGCGGCCACCGTCAGCGGCCTGCTCGAAGGGGCGTGGCCGTTTTTCCGAACCCGCCGCTGGGGATTGCCCGTGGTTCAGAACCCGCTGCTCACCGCATACGCCGGTCCTTGGCTGGCCAACCCCGACCCTTCGTGGCCGACCCACAAGTACCTGACTTTGGCTTACCGCACGCTGGATAAACTGTCGAAAAAACTGCCCGACACACGGCTCTTTCAACAAACCTGTCGCCCCGAAATACAGCACGGACTGCCGCTGCTCTGGGCTGGCTTCCGCCAAACGACCCGGTACACCTACCTGCTGCCCGACACAAGCGATCCCGACCGACTTTTTCGGGGGTTGAAAAACACCCTGCGCACAGATTTGCGGCACGCCGACGAGCACCTTGAAATCGCACCGGAAACCGAGCCGGAGCCGCTGTTTGCTCTCAACCGCCTGTCGTTTTCCCGAAAAGGACGGTCCCAGCCGTACTCGCTTGACCTGTTTCAGCGGCTGCACGCGGCCTTGGCCAAGCGGGGCCAAGGGGCCGGTTTTTTAGCAAAAGACCGGGAACGCGGTACCGCCTGCGCCGCACTTTTTTTGGCCTTCGACTCCCAACAGGCGGGCGTGGTACTAACGGGTGTGGACACCACCTGCAAACAGCCCGGAGCACTGCACGCACTGTACTGGCGGGCTATCCAATTTTGTTCAGAGCGGGGGATTGGCCTCGACTTCGAGGGTAGCATGGACGCAGGTATCGAACATGTTTTTCGCGCATTCGGCGGGCAGCCTGTGCCGTATTTTCAGATACGGCGTTGGCTTTGGTGAACTGTGCGTTCAGCGAATCATTTGAAAAAAAACGGTAGAAAACCACGAGGAATCGGCCTTGGCCAGCAGGTCGAGCGTTTGGTCGGCCTTGCGGGAAAGGGAGCGGATGTCCTTCACCATACGGCAAAATGATTCGGATTCGGGGCAACGCGCTTCCACGCACGACACGTCCTCCAGTGCCCGGAGCATCGGTTCCAGTTCCCGCTTTTTGCGCTGCACCAGTATTTGGCGGAAAACGACCCACATATCCTTTTCGGCATAAAAAAACTCTTTGCGCGAGCCGGGGCGGAGTTGTTTGTAAATCAGGCCCCAGTCCATGAGGGCACGCAGGTTGATGTTGGCGTTGCCCCTCGAAATGCCGAGGCGCTCCATCACATCATCAGCGGTCATCGGCTCCGGGGCCACGAGTAGCAAGGCGTGTACCTGTGCCATGGCGCGGTTGATACCCCACTCGGAGGCCATTATCCCCCAAGATTCGATGAACTTTTGTTTGCCTTCCTGTAAGTCCATGTGCTGATTTTGGCTGCCTGCTGTTGGCCGTTGGCTTGTCATTGCCACATAAATACCGTTTGGCCGGATTTTGTTTTCAGAAAAAATTGAAAACAACGCCGCAGTGTTCGTGCTGTTGGCCGTTGGCCATTGGCTGTTGGCTACCCTGAGGGGAAGGGAGGGGCGCAGGTTTTTCTTTTGTGCCCGTACCTTTTGCCACGCTATGCCGTCTTACCTTTGCTTACCAAGCCGCTTTCTGCGGCAACATTTTTTTTCACTCAAAAAAAACAACCATGCGTACACTTCTTGCACTCGTAGCAGCCTGGGGCCTGTTTTTAGCCCCTGAACTTTCCGCCCAGATCAATCGCGTTGACGAAGTCGAAAGATCCATGTCGTTCGGCACTCGCCCGGGTTTTGGCCTCAATTTTTCCAACACCGACAAGCGCGTGGTCGAGGACGTGTGGGCCGATTTCGTGAAGGAAAACTTCGACAGCAAACTGAAGAAAGGCAAAAAGGACGAGCGTACCGCCGCCGAATGCACATCCATCGCCGTCAGCGCGGGCAACTTCACCCTGTTTTCTTATGTGGAAAAAGTGGGCGACGGGACACAGATCACCGTCTGGTTCGACACCGGGGCCTTCTTCCTCAACCGCAATGACGATGCAGCTCGCACCGGAGAAACGAAAGCGCTACTCACTCGGTTTTTCTACGACGTGCGCCGCGCGGCCATCTCACTGGAAGTCAAGGCCGAAGAAGACAAACTGAAAGATGTCGAAAACCGCATCAAACGCCTCAAGCGCGACAACGACAACCTGCACAAGGACATCGCCAACTACAAGGCAAAACTGAAAAAAGCGGAAGAAGACCTTGTCCAAAACCAAAAGGACCAAGAAACTTCTCTCATTGACATGGAACGCCAGCGCGGTGCCGTGGACGAGGCACAAAAACGCCGCGACAACGTGGAAAACGAGCAGTGATAGGGTGTTGACCCTTGTGAATTAGACGTTTCACACGTTCCTTACACGATTTATACTTTGCCAACTTGCCATATTCTTTACCAAACTTGGCAAGTTTAAAATCTACAGTTCGCCAACTTTGTAAATTTTTGGCCCAAGTTGGCAAAGTATAAAAAATGAAAATCGGGAGAAGAAAGCAGAAATCGCTCTGCTCGAAAGTCACGCAAACACGCCCAAGACAGCATTTCCCCCACCCTGCGCATCTCCCGAAAAACGCCCGTGCATGCTCTCGTTCTCCCGCCACTGCCTTTTCGGTTGCCTACTCACTTTCCCGCTCGTGCCGCTCTCCGGTCAGTCGTTTTCCTGCGGCACCGACCCCTTGCACCAGCGGCTTTTTGAGCAACAACCCATGCTGCGCAGTTTGCAGGAAAACCTGGAACAGCAACGCCTCTACCTGCTGGAAAACAGCGAAGTACACCCGGCGGCCAAAGGCACGGTGGCCCTGTACACGATCCCTGTCGTCGTACACATCGTACACCAAAACGGCACGGAAAATATCTCCGACGCACAGGTGGCTGGGGGAATAGCCATGCTCAACGCCGCATTTGCCAATACCGGCTACTACGATCAGGGTAACGGCATGCCCACGCCCTTCCGGTTTTGCCTTGCCAGCCAAATGCCCGACGGCAAGGCCACCACCGGCATCGTCCGCATCGCCTCGCCGCTGACCGAAATGATTATGGAAACCCAAGACCTGACGCTCAAAAACCTGAGCCGCTGGAACCCCCACCACTACCTGAACGTGTGGCTGGTACGCTCGGTGACCAGCCAGAGCAGTGGCCCGGGCGTGGCGGGCTACGCCTATTTCCCCTCGTCGCATGGCACCGATATTGACGGCATCGTCATGGAAGCCCAGTATTTTGGCAGCAGCGAGGCCAGCAACGGCGTGCTCGTCCACGAGGCAGGCCACTATCTCGGCCTGTACCACACCTTCGAAGGCGGCTGCACCAACATTGACTGCACCAAGGACGGCGACCGCGTGTGCGACACCCCGCCAGACCAGTCTACCGCCTGGCTGCCCTGCGGCACACCCGCCAACACCTGCTCTACCGATGCCCAATCGGGCTTTTCCGCCGACCAGCCGGACATGACTATCAACTACATGGACTACGCCACGCTCGCCTGCTACAACGCCTTCACCGCCGGACAAAGCGACCGCATGGACTTTTTTTTCAACCAAGCCCGGGCCAGCCTGCTCGAATCCAAAGGCTGCCTCGACCCGTGCCTCTTGCCAGTGTCGGCGGTATTTTCCGCGTCAGCGGGGCCGGTGGTGCCAGCGGGTTCCAACGTGAATTTTACCTGCACCGGCCCCAACGTGCAAACCTACGCCTGGGAAATAAACGGCGTGCCCGCAAGCAATTCCTCGAGCCTGGCCTACGCGTTCAACGCGCCGGGCCAGTACGTCGTCCGGCTGACGGTAAACGGTGCCGATCCCAATTGCTACGATAAACAAAGCGATACCCTGCTCGTGATTTGTGGCGTGCAGGCCGATTTTTCGTACAGCCCAATTTACCCTGAAGTGGGCGACACGGTGGTGTTCGCCAATACGACCACCGGGGGCACGACCGGCGTTTGGGCCATCAACGGCACGCCCGCTGGCAGTACACCTGTGCTGAGCCAGGTTTTTTCCGCACCGGGCACCAACACGATCTGCCTCACGGCCAGCGATTCGTATTGCCAAGATGTGGCATGCAAAACCATAGATATTGCCGACACGACCGGCTGCGCAGGGTCTTTTTTCAAAACGGTGAGCTACCCGCTCGGTACCAATCCGTTCCTGTGGGGGCTTGATCTGTTGCAACTGCCCGACGGCGACCTGCTCGGCATCGGCGGCAGGAGCGGCGATCAGTATTTTGTCCGCTACTCCCCCGACGGACTACCGATCAACCAATGGCGCTACCCGGGGCCGGGCATTTCGTTTGTCACCGATGCCATGACCAGCGGCGACGGCCATGCCGTGTTCACCCGATCCGTGGTGTCCACCTCAGGCTCCGTCCAGAATACTTGCTACGTCGCCAAGATGAACTGCGACACCCGGCAGCCCGTGTGGTACAAAAACCTGTCGCACCCCACGCGCAACGTCCTCGTCTGGCACGTCACTGAAAACCCGGTAACACAATCCTACGAGGTATTTGGCCGGATAACCGACTCCGCCAACGGCCAAAGCCCGACGGACGATGCCGTCCTGCTGTCGTTTAACCCGACCACGGGCGCTATTTTGGCCCAAAAAAACTACCGGATCGGGACAGTGCCGTTGGTGCGGGCCAGTGCCTGGGCGAACAACGACCTGTACGCCGTGGGCACCGACTACAACGCCAACGTGCCCATGTTGTGCCAATTGGATGGCTTGGGCAACACCCTTTGGAGCAAAAGGTACAGTTTTTCGGCACCAGGTGTTTTCAACAGCCAACTGTGGGAGTGGGCCAGCGTGCGCTACGATGCAGCCGAGGGTGCGCTGGCTATCGCCGGTTCTGGCACACGACATGTGTTTTTTTTAAAAACAGACCTGAATGGACAGCCCGTCGCGGCACGCATTTTTTTCAACGGCATGAACACGGCCACCAGCTCGCATGTGGACAGGGTAAATATTGATGTGCTGCCGGATGGCTACCTGCTGTCGTTCGGGCAGGCCACGAGCGACGGTCGGGAGCGTATCGTGCTGCTCAAGTTGGACAAATCTGGCAATCTGGTCTGGAAAAAATCGCGTGCGGAAACCGACCTGAATGGCCCAGAGGTCATTTTACAAAACAACCATGTCTACACTTTTAGCGGGCTGGGCATTGCCAACAACAAGTTTTTTTTGATGAAAACACCCTTGGCGCCGCCCGCACCGGAAGACTGCGTAAATGATTCGATTTCTATGGATGTCATTACGCCTCAGTGGTCGGTAACCGCCATTTCGCCCGTTCCTGTGCCGGTCGTGGCCGTGTCGGCTCAAACGGTAAGCGTCGCCCCCGTGAACCTGCCACAAACGCTCGAGACGGTTTGCAGCACGGTTGTCTGCCCCGAAATCTGCAACAACAACCTCGACGACGACGGCGACGGCCTTACCGATTGCGCCGACACGACCGATTGCCCCTGTGCCAATCCCGAATGCGCCATTCCTGTGCCGCCCGTACTTCCCAATGTGGTTGGCAAGGAAGAATGGTACTCCCAGCACAGCGATATTTTCGATTTCAGTCAGCCCATTGTGGCCAATTTGAACCCACAACAAGGCAACATCCCGGAGATCATCGTGAGCACCTACAATCCGGGTTTTAATCAGCCCCGACTCATCCGCATTTACGCCGGTGATGGGAGCAATGCAGCCAGTCCGGCCCAGATTTCTTTCCCCGGAACCAACGGCAATTTACCGCAGGAGGTAACTGCCGCCGGTGACCTCGACAGCGACGGCATACCTGAACTGATTGCAGTACTTCGGAACAAACACATGCAGGTGTATGCCAACTACAATCCTGCGAACAATCCCGCCATGGATTTGGTCATGGAAACCAATCAACTGCAAGCCTTGAATTGTTGGCCGGGCCTGGCCGATTTCGACGGCGACGGGCGCCCGGAAATATACATCGGCCACCAGGTTTTCCGGGTCAATCACGCTGTGCCCGGGTTGAACAAACTGACTGCGATCACGGCAATGCCACTCCTACAGGCCCATTTTGCCTCTTTTGCGGCCGACCTGCTCAGCGTGGCCGATTGCAATGGCGACCCCGACTGTGAAGGACTGGAATTGGTGACGGGAAACACGATTTACAGTGTGGACCTGGCCGATACCCCTGAAGACGGCGACCCCCGGGCCATTATTCCCCGTCGGACGGTAGCCGACGTGCCCGGCGGCTCTGCCCTGCCCGACGGGCCTGCCGTGGTAGCCGATATTGATCTTGACGGAGTCTCCGATATCGTTACCCGCGTGTGGTCTTCGCTCCCCGGCGAAGGGTATTTGTATGCGTGGAATGCCAAAAAATTCATCTGGAAATTCGAGCACTCGGCATTCAGTTACGCCGGCTCCAACTACATTGCATCGGTGGCCAACGTGTTTGACGACACAAAAAAGGGTGCCCCCAAGGACTTGCCAGAAATTTTTTACGGGACTGCCCAGCGGCTTTACTGCCTGAACCTGAACGCCGCCAAAACGAATCCGGCCAATCCCTTCTGGTGGTCGGTGCCCCATTTCGATGTCGCCGGATATTCCAATCCGGTCAGCACCTTTGATTTCGACGGCGACGGCCAGCTGGAACTGGTGACCCGTGACATGGATTCGCTGCGGGTGCTGTATGGCGGCGCAGCACCGTTTCCGGCAGGCGTACAACCCAACCGTACCTGGTTCACCCTCATCGGCAGAAGCGGCACGGGCATGGAGTACCCTGCCATCGCCGACGTGGACAACGATGGTCAGGCGGAGATCGTGTTTGTCGGTGCCAAAGGCCAGATTAACTCCAACCTCGCTCCTCTGCGGGTCATCGGTGCCGACCTCAGCAAGGGCAAGCCGTGGCAGCCAGCCCGCCGCCTCTGGAATCAGTACAGCTACGCGCCCTACGTGGTCAACGACGACCTCAGCATCCCCGCCGTTCCGCAGCCAGCTCATGTGGAAATACCAGCCGGTAGCGACCGCCGTCCGCTGAACACCGTACTCGGACAAAAACCCGTGCTGGAGATTTACAACGGGTACGAATACCTGCCCGATGCCGCACTCAGCGTGAAGCAAACCCATTGCACGACCAACCAGATCGAAGTCCGGCTGCAGGTGTGTAACATCGGCCTCGCAACTTTGCCCGCCGGTACGCCACTCCGGTTTTACCTCGGCGACCCCACGGCGGCAGCGGCGGTTCGTTTGCCCGTTACGGCTGCGCTGACAAACACCGTGCCGCCGGACAGCTGCGCCGAAATCCCCGTCCTGTTGCCCAAAAACCTGGGGCAACCGATTTTTGTCGTCGTGAACGACAACGGCAGCCAACCCACACCGTTTGCCCTGCCCGCTGATTTTCCCCTGACCAACACCGTGGAGTGCAACTACGCAAACAACTTAGCCAGTTTTGAACTGCCGCTACCGCCGCCGCCGCCCGCGCTCGGCCCCGATGTGGCCGTGTGCGAAAACGGCGTATGGACATTCAGCGCCAGCGCGGGTTTTCAGCAATACCGCTGGTCGAATCTCTCCGCCGACTCCACCATCACCGTGTACGAACCCGGCACCTACTGGGTGGAGGCCACCGACCACTGCGGCCAGACGTACCGCGACACGGTGGTGGTGACGGTGGCCCCGGCCGGCATTGTCAGCCTTGGGCCGGATCGGCGGATTTGTGCGGATTCGGTGATCCAGTTCCAGGCTACGCCCGGCTTCGCGGAATATTCGTGGTTTCCTGACGCTGATCTGTCCTGTAGCGACTGCCCCGATCCCGTAGCCACGCTCAGCCAAAGCCGCACCTACACCATACAGGCAAAGAACTTGCTCGGATGCTTCAGTTTTGATACAGTACGGGTGGAGGTAGGTTTTGCGCAAAACACTGCCGAGCAGCGCACGGTCTGCGCGGGCGACTCAGTGTTGATTTTTGGAAACTACCAAACCATGACTGGCGCGTACGCGCAAACTTTTTCTGCCGCCAACGGCTGCGATTCCGTGCATACCATTTCGCTCGCCGTGCTGCCCGTTTTCCAAACCGCCGAGGCCCTGCAAATCTGCGCGGGCGACTCGGTGTTGATTTTTGGAAACTACCAAACCATGACTG
>JBEBHD010000003.1:0-61050 GCA_040080915.1 Saprospiraceae bacterium | reverse complement strand
AAATGAAACAGTTAAAATTTTTCTCGCTTGTCATCTTATTCTCCCTGCTCCAAACCGCTACTTTTGCTCAAAGCCAAAATGCCAGCAAAGTCGTCACCGATTATTTCGCGTGGATTGATGCCGGAAACATAGAAGCTGTAGGCTCCTTGCTGACCGACGACTTTGTGGCCACGGCCCCTTTCGCTCCCGTGCCGTTCGACAAAATGGCTTGGCGCGGGGTTGGCCAGGGGTTCAAAACCGCTTTTTCAGGCATGCAACACGAAATCACTGATTGGGTTGCCAGCGGCAACAAGGTGGCTGTGAAAGGCATGTTTCGCGGCACGAATACCGGCCCGAACATGGGTAATCCGCCTACGGGAAACAAAGTGTCGTTGCCTTTCAACACCTTCTTCGAATTTGACGGCATGGGCAAGATCAAGTCGCTGGTGACGCAGTTTGACATGAAATCCTTTGAGGCCCAATTGATGGCAGGCAGAGACCCCAACGCAGCTGCCGAAGCGGCTATTCGAGCCATGCTCGCTGCTGCAGATGCTGGCGATGGCGACAAGTTCATGAGCTACTGGGCCGCCGACGGGGTAAATTACTTCGCCGGGAAACAGACCAGCGGTGACGACATGACAAAACGCATCATGGCTTTCAGCATGGGTTTTCCGGACATAAAGCGCCACTTGGACGAAGTGGTCGTGAGCGGCAACAACGTGACCGTGCGCGGCTGGGTCACGGGCACCAATACCAGCCAGTTTCGTGGTCAGGCTCCCACCGGGAACAGTATAAAAGTGCCTTGGTTAGGATTTTACAAACTTGACAATGCCGGCAAAGTGCAGAGCGGCTGGGTCGAGTTCGATACTCAAATTTTGGAAAGCCAGCTCATGGGCGGCAGCGCCACAGGGAAATAAGTGGTAGAGCGTGTTTAAATTTCAGTCGCCGCTTTCAGCCCGGCGACCGAAATTTAAACACGCTCTAAGTCGGTGGCATCTGGAACATCACTGCCCAACAAACCACCTTTGATTCTTTCACCTTTTCTAAAATTCATACTCACAATGAAAAACACCACATTCTTCGCATTGACTCTTTTCCTCTCGTTGTTCACTATCGGCTCGGGGAGCGCCCAAACACTCGCCCAGAACAAAGAGACCACGAAAAAAATCCTCGCCGCCGTAGATGCGGGCGATCTCATGGCGTTCGCCAAGTACGTAAACCCGGCAGTGGTGGAGCATACGCCCTTCCCGCCCGACATGCCAGCTGGCAGTGATTTTGAAAAATCGAAGATGCTCATTGCAGCTTTTCACGCTGCTTTTCCGGATGCTAAAACAACCATCGTAAACATGGTAGCCGAAGGAGATATGGTCATCGTGCAGTCCGTTTGGACAGGTACGAACACGGGCTCTTTTATGGGGGGGCCAGCCACCGGTAAGCCGGTCAAAATAGACCAGGTGGACATCATTCGCTACGATAATACCGGCAAAGGCGTGGAACATTGGGCTGTGCAGGACCAACTTGGCATGATGCAACAACTGGGCATGAAATGAATGATGAATGATGAATGATGAATGATGAATGATGAGGCAAAAAATGGCATGACGTGCTATTCATCATTCATCATTCATCATTCATCATTCATTTCATTTACTCTCCGAATATTTCCTTCAATTTCTCGGCAAGTTGCTCGCCGCGCAAGTTGCGCTGGATGATCTTGCCTTCTTTGTCGAGTAGCAGCGTCTGCGGGATGGAGCTGACAGAATACATGGCTGCGTGTGCGCTTTTCCAACCTTGCAAGTCACTGATATGGTGCCAGTTGAGGCCATCTTGTTCGATAGCCTTTTTCCAGGCCCCTTCTTCCCGGTCGAGGCTCACGCCGAGGATATCGAAGCCTTTGTCCTTGTACTTGTTGTACAGAGCCACCACGTTGGGGTTTTCGCGGCGGCAGGGGCCGCACCAGCTGGCCCAGAAGTCAATGAGTACCGTCTTGCCGCGCATATTGGCGAGGGAGTAGGTGCCGCCGTCGGGAGTAGGGCCGATGAGGTCGGGCACTTCCATACCGGGCGTAAACGTGGAGGTTTTGCGCAGCTCGGACTCTACGATCCCTACATCGCCGAGGTCTTGGGTTTTGTACACCTTCACATATTCCTGAGCGACGGTGGAAACATCCGGGTGGTTGGCGTTTTTCATGCCGGTGAAAATACCGGCGTACGCGCGACGGTGGGACATGGAGCCGGTCTTGAACTTGGCCAACTGGCCTTCCACCAATTGTTTGCAGGTAGCGGCGTTGGCACCCAACTGGGCAATGAGCGTGACGTAGCCTTGGAAAGCGTCGTATACTTCGGGCACATTTTCGTAGCCGGCATCGCTGAAATCAGCATAGCCAAAGTATTCCTTACCGTAGTACTCCAGTTCGGTGGCGTTGCTCGCCTTGTCCGACACATCGTCGGGCGTGATGAGTACCGTGGCTGAACGCCAAAGGGTGGGGTTGTTTTTCTTCAGGTCGGCGAGAAAAGCCGTTTTTTCCTGGTTGTTCTCCGCCAATTTGGCGCGTACATCCTTGGCCATAGCAGCATTTTGGGCAAAACGCGCTTGGCGTTGCTCGTTTCGGAGTTGTTCGCTGGTATTGCGCAGTTGCTCGGCCTTGGAGCGCATGGTTTCGTAGGCTTTGTTCGCATCGGAACCGACGGTACGGCCTTTTTCCATGAACTGGGCATTGGCCCACAGGGTGAGGCTTTTTTCCTTGCCGAGGATGAGGCGGCCGGTCTGCACGTCGTTGAAACCGATGCTGTAAATGCGTGGTTCGCCTACCGGCATGTTGATGAGGAAGGAACCGTCCTCCTGGCGGTTGCCACGTGCCACCTCCCGGCTGGCGAGGCCGATTTGTTCGTAAACAAAAATCAACTTGGCGTTCGGCGGTGCTTCGACGATCTTGCAAACCAGAGAGATTTGGTCGGCGGAAATCGCGCCTTTTTGCGGTCCCTGCGCTTGCATGGATGCGGAAAGCAGCAGGAAGAAAAGCAGTTTTTTCATGTCAAAATTTTATAGTTGTGCTGTTTGTCGGCTTTATCGCAAGCCGGATGTGCGGTTTTGGCGTGCAAAAG
Organism: Saprospiraceae bacterium; assembly: GCA_040080915.1. Lineage (GTDB taxonomy): Bacteria > Bacteroidota > Bacteroidia > Chitinophagales > Saprospiraceae > M3007. Next base: position 57,967 of record JBEBHD010000003.1, on the reverse strand, counting down.
TAAGCAACTATGTGCTTGTGCGCAGGGGCAAAGTGCTTCTGTGGCGGATGTTTGCGTGTCGTTAACGTTCGATCATGGTCACCGTGTCCACACCGGAATAGTACTCGGCGGTGCAAACCACGCTCGTGCCATGTACGTCCGACTGGACGGTTTTCTTCCGCACGATGTACAAAACCCACGTCCCCGGTTCGATCTTGGCCAGCTGCGCGGCGGGAAACTCGATGCTTGTCTGCCCGGGCGTGCCGATGATCTCCATCGGGACAGTGGTGCGGTCGGTCGTGCGTTCCCATATCAGCACCAGCGTTTCTCCCGGATCCAGCGGGGTACCGGTCCATGTGAATGTGGCTGGCGTATGCCTCACAAGCGAGTCCGTGTTGAACGCAAATGCCGTAATGGCCGAAAGATTCACCTTGACGCTGTGCGGGCGCTTCTGTTCATCCGACCAGGTGAACTCGTGTTCGTCGGCATAACCGCCTGTTTGTTCCAAACGGTACGCAGGCGAGCCCTGCAGCGGCACCTCCCGCATGAGCGTTCCGCCGTACCGAACCCCGCCTGCCGGAATGAACGGCTGCGGATCGGCCTTGCCAGGCACAGCCTCTCGCAAGACGGCTTCGGCAAACAGCTGGTTTTCCGGTTTTAGGTAACGCACATAACACTCGGCGCTGCGCTTACCCGAGGCAGGGGCATCGGAGCAGGCTGCGCAAGCGGCGGCTATAAAAAACAAAAGCAATGTTTGATTCATGGTGTGTTTGTTAATTTACCTTTGCGGCCTTTCAAAGCCAAATACGCGGGCTGATCGAGAAGTAAAGATGCCAAATGGCGCTAAAACGCCGCCGCAAAGTTCTGCCGAACCGTTTGGATTGACAAACCTTGCCCGTTTTCTTTCACGAACCCAGCCTGCGCGTTCACACTCCCCAGGAGGCCATTCGCACATTCTATGTTTTTCACCTCCAACCACACCGCATATCTTGCGGGGCTGTTTGCATGAAACGCGTGCTGATCACGGACGAGTGCCACCGCCTGCTCCTCGATGGTTTGGAGCGGATCGGGCTGAAGTGCGACTTTTCTCCTACCATCAGCCCGAAGGAGGTGTTTGATATGATCCACAACTACTATGGTGTGATCGTGAACAGCAAAGTATTGGTTGACCGGGAATTTCTCGACGCAGCGGTGCAGTTGCGCTTTGTTGGGCGGCTCGGTTCGGGGATGGAGATCATTGACCAAGAATACGCCGCCCAAAAGAGGGTGGTGGTGGTGAGCAGCCCCGAGGGGAATCGAAACGCTGTGGCCGAACACGCCCTCGGCATGTTGTTGGCGCTGATGAACAACCTCGTTCGCGCCGACCGGCAAACCCGCGAAAACCTATGGCGACGCGAGATGAACCGGGGAACCGAACTGGAAGGCCGAACTATCGGGATCATCGGGTTCGGCCACACAGGTAGCCAGTTCGCCCGCAAACTGGCCGGAATGGAAATGACTGTTCTGGCCTACGACAAGTACAAAACCGATTATGCCGCCGATATGCCCTGGGTGCAGGAAGCAGATTTGGAAGCCATCGTGCAACAGGCAGATATCATCAGCCTGCACTTGCCGCTCACGGACGAGACCCGGCACTTCGTGGATAAGGCGTTTTTGAAACGCTGCAAACCGGGCCTGATCCTGATCAATACATCGCGCGGTGCCTGTGTCAAGACCCAAGACCTGGTTCGCGCACTTGAAAACGGACGAATCGGCGGTGCTTGCCTTGACGTGTTCGAGAACGAAAAACCGACGACCTATTCTTCTTCGGAAGCCAGCCTGTACAAGCGCTTGCACACGATGGAAAACGTCGTACTCAGCCCTCACATCGCTGGCTGGACGCACGAATCAAAAAGAAAACTGGCAGAGGTGCTGCTGGAAAAAATAATTGCCGTTCTTTATCCCCCAAAATTTGCCTGAAAAAACCGGCTGACCGCTCAAATTTGTCATATCCCGAACAATCCTCTGCATGTTCGTCGGCGCAACCGCGCAGGTTCACTAACATTGCGGGCTTTTTTTGACAATCCTTGAAAATTACAGGCGATAGCCCTTTTTTGCCTAAAAAAACCGCCCTTTGCTTAAACAGTATCGTTATTGACCAACATAATTTGTGAACAATCAACCACTCTTCTATGGTACGTTCATTACTCTTACTCTTTTCCCTGCTTTTCAGTGCCGGGCTAGCCTTTTCTCAAGGCAACAACACCGTGTTGTCGGGCAAGGTGACCGATGACAAAGGCGAGGCGCTGATCGGGGCCACCGTCAAGGTGCTCCGCGGCACCGATCTGGTACGTGGCACGATCACCGACTACAACGGAGACTACCGCTTAAACCTGGACCCCGGCAACTACGACGTGGAAGTGTCGTACACCGGCTTTCAGAAGCAACAGGTCACCGCTGTACGCGTGCTCACCGGCACACTCAACACGCTCGACTTCACCCTTGTGGAGGGCAACGTGCTGGGCGAAGTGACCGTCTCGGCCTTCAAGGTGCCCTTGATCGAACAGGACAAGACCCAAGGCGGGCAGACACTTACTTCGGAGCAGATCAAAAACCTGCCCACCCGGAGTGTCAACGCTATCGTGGCCACCACGGCGGGCACTACGTCCATTGACGGCGGTGCCGTGAACATCAAAGGTTCGCGCTCCAATGCCACCAACTACTACATTGACGGCATCCGGGTGTCCGGTTCCCCGCCGCCTGTGCAGGACATCGAGCAGTTGCAGGTCATCACCGGCGGCCTCGGTGCCGAGTACGGCGACGTGACCGGTGGTGTGATCTCGGTGATCACCAAAGGCCCGGCCAGCAGCTACCACGGCTCCATCGAGGTGGAGAATTCCCATGGCTTGGACCCCTACGGCTGGTTCCTTGGCACAGCCAACGTGAGCGGCCCGATTTTGAAGAAAAAAAGTGCTGACGGCGTTTCCGAGCGCACCGTGATCGGTTTCCGCTTGTCGGGCCAGTACAACAAACAAAAAGACGACGGCCCGCCCTCCTTGCCGGTGTATCGGGTAAAAGACGAGTTGCTTGAGTCGCTTAGCGCCAACCCGCTCATCAATCAGAACGGTGCGATCATCGCCCGTGCCGAAACCTTCACCAACGATAGCGTAGTGGCCATGGACTACAGGCCGTTCGAGGGCCAAGAGGCTATTGACTTGACCACGAAATTGGACTTCCGCTTGTCCGACAACATGGACCTGAGCCTGACGGGTACGTACCGGAACGTGGAAAACCAGTTCACACCGGGCGGCTGGCGTTTGCTCAACAGCCAAAACAACCCGACCCAATTCTCCAACCGTTACCGCGGTATCGGTCGTTTCCGCCACCGCCTCGGCAGCAGCGACGGGCCGAGCAGCGCCAGCCGGGTCTCCATTTCCAACGCCAGCTACACGCTCCAGTTCGGTTTCGAGCGCGGCTTCAGCGAACAAGCCGACCCGCGCCACCAAGATCGCCTGTTCGACTATGGCTACATCGGGCGTTTTAATTACAACTATGTGCCTGTGACCGGTATCAACGACGCGGGCACTATCGCGCATATTGACTATCGGGAGGAGTTTACCGGTTTTTCAGCCGGTTCGGTGAACCCAAATCCTGGCCTGATCGCCTACAATGAGTTTGCCAACCCCGAAGCGGTCAGTAGCTATTTGGCCCAAAACGGACGTCTTTCCAATTTGTATACCGGCATCTGGTCGGGCATGCACTCGAACATCAACATGGTGTACAACACCTTTGCTAAAGGCGAGTCCGATGTCATCACAGGTATTGCTTCCGCCGGTTTCGACCTGAAATTGGGCCGCACGGGCACGCACAATATCCAGTTCGGCCTGCTCTACGAAGAGCGCGTGGAGCGCAGCTACAACGTGGCACCTTTTGGCCTTTGGAATCTGATGAACTTAGTGACCAACAGCCACTTCAACGGCGTTGATACCTCAAAAATAATTGGCAAGTATTGGGACGAGATCAGAAGCCCAATAATCGGTGACTCCATTGTTCAGTATGGCAACCTCACCATTGAACTCAACGATTTCAAGTTTTACCGCTCGGTGCGCCAGTTGCTGGGCAAGGATATCGGTGAGTACGTCAACCCGAACTCCCTTGACCCAGGTCAGTTGAATATCAGTATGTTTTCGCCCCGCGAGCTCACTGACCAGGGCCTAATCAGCTACTATGGCTACGACTACAAAGGCAACAAACTGCGTAGCGATGTCACGTTCAATGAGTTTTTCACCAGCCGGGATGCTGATGGTATCCGCGATATGCCCGTGGCACCATTGCGCCCGCTGTATCAGGCAGCCTTCCTCAAGGACAAGTTCACGTTCAACAAGATGATCTTCAGCCTTGGTGTTCGTATCGAGCGCTTCGACTTGAATACCAAAGTCATGCGCGACCAGTACTCTTTGTATGAGGTAATGAACGCTGAGGAGTTCTACCGCACCGTGCCCAGCGCTGGAACTCGCCCAGGCACCATCGGCGACGACTATAAGGTGTACGTGAACAGCGAGCAGGACAATACCATCAAGGCTTTCCGCGATGGCAATACTTGGTACCTTCCAAACGGCACGCAAGCCCCCGATGGCAATGTGATCTTTGGTGGCGGTGTAGTGGCACCTTACTTGCGCGACACCGTGGCTGGCGATGACATTTTCGACCTGCGCTACAACCCCAACTCCTCGTTCGAGGATTACACCCCGCAGGTGAACGTGTTGCCCCGACTGGCCTTCTCCTTCCCCATTTCGGAAGATGCCAACTTTTTCGCCCACTACGACATCCTCGTGCAGCGCCCGCCCAGCAACTGGCAGGTGACCCCGCTCGACTACATTTACTTCTACGTACCCGGCCGTACGCCCGACAACAACGCCAACCTCAAACCAGAGCGCGTGGTGGACTACGAAGTAGGCTTCCAGCAACGCCTCAACCAGAACTCGGCACTCAAGTTTTCGGCCTACTACCGCGAGCTGCGCGACATGATCCAAAGCCGCACTATCCTGTACGTGCCCACCATCGGTCGGTACGATACCTATGGAAATACGGACTTCGGCACGGTCAAAGGGTTCACTGTCCAGTACGACTTGCGCCGCATTCAGAATGCAGAACTGCGGTTGGCGTACACCCTGCAGTTTGCCGACGGCACGGGTTCCGATGCTAACTCACAGCGCGGCCTGACCTCCCGTGGAAACATCCGCAACCTGTTTCCGCTTAGTTTCGATGAGCGCCACAACATTCAGGCAATCTTCGATTATCGCTTTGACTCCGGCAAGCGCTATAATGGCCCTCGCCTCGGCGGCTCAGACATCCTGGCAAACTTTGGCATCAACCTTCAACTCTCTGCAGTATCGGGTCGCCCATACACAGCCCGCCAGCGCCCGGAGCGCTTCGGCGGCAGTGGCACCCTCGGCTCGTTCAACGGCAGCCGCCTGCCTTGGCGTCTGAACTTGGACTTGCGCATGGACAAGACATTCATCTTTGGCGAAGGCACCAAAAACCCACTTAGCCTGAACGTGTACCTGCGGGTGGCCAATTTGTTGGATACCAAAAACGTGCTGGGTGTATATCCCGTAACCGGATCGGCCTACGACGATGGCTATCTGGCCACTGCTGAAGGACAATCCGTCCTGCGCGGGATAACCGAACAAGGCAGAAACGTGAACGCTTACCTCGATTCATACTCGTGGGTGTTGCAGAATTCAGGGCTGTTCGCACTGCCGCGCCGCATTTACATCGGTGCAGCATTCCAGTTCTAAAAACGGATCATGCCCCCAATCAGCACTCATTTCTTTAGTACCGAACTTTAAAACTTGCAAATCATGCGTATAAACAAACTTTGGATGGCAGTTGTGCTGGCGCTCGTTTCTTGGAGCGTATCGGCGCACGTCCCATACCCGAACAAGTCTTACGGGAGCAACACCAAAAAAGCCGAATACCGCGGTGTCTGTGCCAGTTCGCGTTCGCAGATAGATATGGAGCTCAACAACGTGCGCGCCCGCCTCTTGGGTGGCGGCGACTGCTGGTGGGACTTTACCAATGGCCGCTATATCGTACCCAAGGTGGATGTTGCCACTGGCCAGCGTGAGGTGTCCTCTATCTTTGCCGGCTCTGTCTGGCTCGGCGGTGTGGACCCCGGCGGCAGCCTCAAATTAGCCTGTCAGGACTACCGCCCCAGCGGCCATAACGATTTCTGGCCCGGTCCGCTCAATGAAGTGGGCACTACTGAAGACCAGACTTGTGCCAACTGGGACCGCCATTTTCGGGTCACAGGCGATGAAATCCGCCGCCACTTGGCGAACCTCGCCAAAGGTGACCTAAACCCCGACAACATTCCACGGGGCGTAAAGGGCTGGCCTGCTCGTGGCAACCCCTACTTCGCTGATGTGTGGGGCTTCGACCTGCCGTACACCACTCAGGCACTTGCCGGCTTTTATGATGCCGACGACATTACCGACTATGACCCGCTCAAGGGCGACTACCCTTCCATTGAAATCCGTGGCTGCGCCCTCGACCGCTACCCTGATGAGATGATGTTTTGGATATACAACGACCAGGGCGGTGGCGCACCGCACGCCCGCACCAACGGAGATGCCATTCAGATGGAGGTGCAGGTACAGGCATTCAGCTACATCACCAATGATGAATTGAATGACATGACCTTCCAGCGGTACAAACTCATCAACCGGGCCACTGAACGGATTGACTCTATGTTCTTTGCCATGTGGGTTGACCCTGACCTTGGCTGCCACCTGGATGACTACATCGGTTGCGACAGCTCCAAGAGCCTCATGTATGTGTACAATCAGGATGCCACTGATGGACAGCCCAACTGCGACTGCTCCAGCGGTAACGGTTCCGTAAACACGTATTGTGACCGCGTGCCTATTCTCGGTGTGGACTATTTCCGCGGGCCGCTGAACGAGAATGGCGATGAAATCGGTATGTCATCGTTTGTCTACTACAACAACCCAAGCGTCGGCTCATGGCCGGCATCTATGGGCGATCCGCAAACCCCCCAGCAGTTTTACAACTACCTGACAGGCTATTGGGCCGACGGACAGCCATTTACCAGAGGAGGAAGTGGCTACACCCCCGGCGGCATTCCCACAAAATATGCGTTGTCCGACGATCCGAATGATGCCAACGGCTGGTCCATGTGTACAGCCAACCTCGCTTTTGGCGACCGTCGTACGCTGCAAGCTTCCGGCCCCTTCCGCCTCCAGCCCGGAGCCGTGAACGAGCTCATCATCGGTATCCCGTGGGTGCCCGATGTTGACTATCCCTGCCCGGATTTGGAAAACCTGTTCCGTGCCGACAAACTGGCCCAAGGCTTGTTTGACAACTGTTTCGACCTGCTGGACGGCCCCGATGCGCCCGACGTGGACTGGATCGAGATGCACCACCAGGTCATCGCCGTTCTGACCAACAAGTTCCCGTCCAACAACGTGAACGAGAACTATGGCGAATATGATATTCTTGCTCCGGACTCCATTCGGTTGAGCAAGGATTCCCTGAAAACCAAGTACTTGTTTGAAGGATACTTGATTTATCAACTATCCAACCCGAACGTATCCACGGCAGATTTCGATGATCCGGAGAAATCGCGCTTGGTTTATCAGGTAGATGTGCAAAACAATATTTCCAAGGTCTTCAACTGGGTGGAAACGCGTAACCCGTATAACAATGATGTTAACTACCACCCCGAATTGATGGTGGATGGCGGGGACAAAGGGGTGCGCCACACCTTCCCGATCACGGAAGACCGTTTTGCCACAGGCAACGACAAGCGACTGATCAACCACAAAAAGTACTACTACGCGGTAATCGCTTACGGGTACAACAATTTTAGTGATTTCCAACCACTTACACGCCCTGTATCTGGCCAACAACGGCCCTTCCTGCCCGGGCGGAAAGCCGGTGACGGCCCGATCAAGATTTTTACTGTTGTTCCGCGTTCGATTGTAGATCGGGTTCTCAACTCAACTTACGGCGACGGCGTGGCGGTAAAACGCCTCGAAGGCAGGGGTTCCAACGGCAATTTCCTCGACCTCGCTCCCGGCACCTACGACATGTTGTTCACGCCGGGCCTGACAGACACGGTCTTGGAATACAAGTTGGGCCGTGGCCCGATTACGGTCACCATCTTCAACCCGTTGGAAATCAAAAACGGCGAGTATGAGCTCCGTTTTGTAGACGGCAACATGACCGACACCAAACTCGATCCGGATGCCCGATGGGAATTGCGCAAATTGCCCGATGGCGCTGTCATAGCCTCCGAACGGAGTATTGCCCGCCTGAACGAGCAAATCGTGGCCCAGTACGGATTTTCTGTCAGCATCGCACAGCCGCCCCTCGCGGGCAGCTATGCTTGGTACAAGCTGATGCCCGAAAAATACCCCAATCCAGGTGAGACAAACGGAGCCGTTGGTGCTACTATTGAGTACGCCAACCCAGCCGCACCGTGGTTGGCCGGTTTTGCGGACGCGGAAATAGGACTGTTGAATTTTGTGAAAACAAGCAAAGGTGAAAGAGACGAAAAGGTAGATCCGTTCAAATCGCTGAGCACCATGGGCAACGGCTGGTTCGTACCTTATGCCCTCACGGACTGGGCGCTTGACAGCACCCGTTTCGTGTCGCCGGCTTGGACACCCGAACAGCTCTCGCTGAGTGAAACATCAATGGGAACGGCCGATGAGCCGACCAACACACTCAGTCGCTACTACCGGTTAGCCAACCTGCCCAACGTGGACATCGTGCTAACCAGTGACACCAGTCGCTGGAGCCGTTGTATCGTGGTCGAGTCGGCCTCGCGCTACTTCACTTCCAGCGACTATCCGAGTAACCCGTTGCTCAGTACCGAAAGCGGTGCTAACAAGAAGCGTACCTCGTTCGACACCCGCTATGCTCTCTCGGTAGGTAAAGCCGATGCCAACGGTGATGGCCTACCCGACCCGGATGGTGCCAAGGACCAAAACAACCAGCCGCTGCGCGGCATGGGCTGGTTCCCTGGCTACGCCATTGACGTGGAGACCGGCCAGCGGTTGAACATTTTCTTTGGCGAAAACTCGTGTTTCAGCTCGACGGTTGATACAACTTATACTGGTCGAGATATGCTTTGGAATCCAACAAATCGCCTTATTACTGGAAATCAAATAAACGAGTACTACGACTTTGTACTCGGTGGTTACCACTGGGTGTATGTTACCAACACGCCCTACGACCAGTGCGAGGCTATCCGCCGCCGCTTCCACCCAGAGGCGGCTCCCAGTTTGGGCGCTGCTGACGTGTGGAAACGGCCCCAGATCGCTTCGATCGCTTGGGCAGGTATGTTGATGACGGCACCGGATGCTCAGATGAAAACCTTAAAAGAAGGTCTCATCCCGAACGAAACGGTGGTCAAGTTGCGCGTGGCGCGGCAGTTCGATACGTGGTACAACGATGCTGATTCGAAGAAAAAGACCGGCATGCCGAAGTACCAGTTCAAGATTGACGGCCGCCAGTCCACGGACCAAAATGTCGTGCAGATCGCCAATGCGCTCGACTCGATCAAGGTGGTGCCCAACCCGTACTACGGTTTCTCCCAGTACGAGACCAGCCAGTTCAGCAACGTGATCAAGATCACCAACTTGCCGGCGAAGTGCAATGTCACGATCTACTCGCTCGACGGTAAGTTTATCCGACAGTACCGCCGCGACGAGGTGTACGCACCGTACCAACAGATCACGCCCGACTTGGAGTGGGACCTGAAAAACAACAAGGGCATACCCGTCGCCAGTGGCGTGTATCTCATTCAGGTGCAGGCTCCAGGCTTGGGCGACCGAACGATCAAGTGGTTCGGTATAGCCAGACAGTTTGACCCGTCAGGTCTTTGATTCATTGAGTGATTTATTGAGTGATTGAGTGATTGAGTGATTAAAACTGCTCAATCACTCAATCACTCAATGAATCACTCAATGAATCACTCAACACTCAATCACTCAATCACTCAATGATTTGGTATGAATCATAAACTTACTTTGCTTGTTTTCACCGTGTTGGCCTTGGTCGGCACGGCTTGGGCTGGCAACCCCGACCGCCAAGGTGAGGCAGGGGCCGCGCAATTGCTCATCAACCCATGGGCACGCAGCGCGGGCCTGCACTCGCTTAATACGTCTATGGTGACGGGCACCGATGCCCTCTACCTGAACGTGGCCGGCCTTTCCCGCATCAACAAAACCCAGATCAACCTCAGCCACACGCGCTACATGTCGGGTACCGATATCAACCTGAACTCGCTCGGCTTTGCCCAGCGGATGGGTGCCAACGGCGCATTCGGTATCAGTTTGGTAGCCATGGATCTCGGCGATTTCGACCTGACCACGACCGACACGCCCGAAGGGTCGGGCGCTACGTTCAGCCCGTCGTTTTTCAATCTCGGCGTATCGTATTCGCACTTGTTTGCCAACCGGGTATCAGTGGGTTTTACTGTGAAATTTGTGAACGAGTCGGTCGCCAACGCCGGTGCCAACGCCATGGCCATTGATGCGGGCGTGCAGTACGTCACGGGCGAAAACGACAACTTCAAGTTCGGTATCTCGCTGCGCAACGTAGGCGGCAAGATGCGTTTCACGGGCGAGGGCCTCGGTATCCAAAACGGCGCGACCAACCCGACGTTCGACTACCCGGTCACCTACTATCAGCGTAGCGCTGAGTACGAACTACCCTCGCAGCTCAACATCGGTGCCTCGTACGATTGGGTCATCGGCCGTACCAACCGCCTCTCGCTCTTGGGCAACTTTACCTCCAATGCTTTTTCACGCGACCTCGTCGGCGGTGGCTTGGAGTTTGGCCTCGGCCAAAGTTTCGCCCTCCGTGCAGCCTACAAAATCGAGCTCGACACACCGGAAGGCAGTGTTGAGGCTTCTCTGGACAATGGCCTCAGTGCCGGCCTCAGCGTGTCGCTCCCGCTCGGAAAAGAGTCCGGCAACCGCATGTCCTTGGATTATGGCTACCGCACAACCTCCATTTTCAACGGCATCCACAACCTCGCCGTGCGGATTGACATGTGATTTATACTTCGCGCTGCGAGGTGCGAAGCCACTTTTGTCATACTGAGAGCGCTGCTAATCAAAATAGTAGGCCGAAGGCCATGCACAAATCCCCGCAGCGCCAAGTATATAAAAGTGTCACAGAGGCTCATAAAGTAAAACGAGGCTCATGGAGGTTTTCAAAAAACAACCTCTATGAGCCTCCTTTTACTTTATGAGCCTCTGTGATATTTATTTGTGCCATGTCGTGCGTTAAGAAACGACTACCACAATCTTCGATATCCAACAACTCATGCGTGTTTTCCCCTTCCGTCTACTAGCCATTGCCTTGCTCGCGGCCCCTTCCGGGCTTTTTTCACAAATAAACGTTCCGCCGCCGCCACAGGACACGTCCGGGAAAATCAAGGTCGAGTCGTCCATTCTCGGCGAATACTTCCTGCGCGACGGGCGCTATGTGCAAAAACTGAGCGGGAAAGTGCGCCTCCGGCAGGAAAACACCCTCGTTTTTTGCGACACCGCCATTCTCGATGGCGACGATGCGCGCCTCATCGGCAACGTGCTCATCGAACAGGGCGACTCTGTGCGCATATTCAGTGACTCGGCGCTGTACTACGGAAACACCCGTGAAAGCGACCTTTTTGGCGAAGTAGTGCTCATCAACGGTCGGCAAGAGCTGTACACCAGCCGCCTCCACTACGACCTGGCCAACAAAGTGGCCACATACGTTGAAGGAGCCACCCTCACCAATGGGAAAAGCCAGCTAACCAGTACCCGCGGCCGCTACGATGTGAACGAAAAAATGGTCTATTTCAAAGGCGATGTGCTGGCCACCGACCCGGAGTTTACCATGCGCACCGACACCATGGCTTTCAACACTGAAACGCAAATGGTGCGCTTCGTGGCTCCCACGCTCATCAGCCAACAAAACAGCAAGGTGTACTGTGAAAACGGGTTTTACGACATCGAAAACAATTTCGCCGTTTTCGATGGCAACCCCCAGTACGAGCGTGACGGCCAGCGCGGGCGCTCCCGCAAGATGCGTTACAACGGCTCCAGCAAGGAGTACATCCTCGAAGGCGAGGCCCATATCGAAGAGCCTGCTGCGAACCGCATTGTGGACGCTGACGTAATCCGCTACAACACCGAGACCGAAAAGGCCGTGTTCGTGGGTAATGTGGACTACCGCGACAGCACTCAGGCAATCACTGGTCACGAAGTACGGTACGACAGCCGAAACAAGCAGTACCAGCTGAGCGGGCGCGGGCGCATCAGCGACCCACCGAATATCATCGAGGCCGACTCGATCAACTTCAATGACGAGCTCGGAAACGGAGTCGCCCTCGGCAGTGTCGTTTGGCAAGACACTGCCAATGATTACACCCTGTTGGCCCACCGAATGGACTACAACAAGGTGTCCAGCTACCTGCATGCTTATGGCGCGTTCGGTGACCCGGGTGTCACGGGCCGTCCGCTGATGAAATCGGTGATTGACCGCGATACATTGTACATGAGTGCCGACACGCTCACCTCCTTCAAGCCCGATTCCGCTTCTGATGCGCGCTTGTTGCTCGCCTACCGGGACGTGCGCATTTTCAAAAAAGACTTGCAGGCGGTTTGCGACTCGCTTACCTATAATTCTGCCGACAGCATTTTCCACTTTTTCAAATTGGACACCCTGCCGCTCATCTGGTCCGACACATCGCAATTCTCCGCCGACACTATCCGGATGGCCCTGCGCGATAACAAAATACACCAAATTTGGCTGCGCCAAAACGCCTTGGTGGTCAACTCCAGTGACGAGCGGATGTTCAACCAAATCAAGGGCCGCAACAACACCGTCTTTTTTGAGGACAACCAAGCCCGGCAGATGCTTGTGGAAGGGAATGCCCAAGCCCTGTACTACGCCCTCGACGACAAGCGAGCCTACGTAGGTGTGAACGAGAGCGAGTGCTCAGAGATGCGCCTGTTTTTTGAGAACAACCAGGTCACAGACATCAAGTTCTACACCCAGCCCAAGGGCAAGTTCATTCCGATGAAGCAGGCGGGTACCAAGGAAAGCAAAAAATTGGAGGGCTTTTTCTGGGAACGCGACCGACGACCCCGTTCAGTGACAGGGCTATTTTAGGCTCTCCCCCTCTCTCCCTCTCACTCTCTCCCCCTCTCACTCTCTCACCCTCTCACCCTCTCACCCTCTCACTCTCTCACCCTCTCACCCTCTCACCCTCTCACCCTCTCACCCTCTCACCCTCTCACCCTCTTTTAAGGCTGCACGAAAGCCCGAGCAGGCGTATCTCCGCGCAAATCGCGCAGCCAGTAAAGCCCGGGCGAGAGTTTGCCGGTTTCCAATTCTATGCGATTGTCGCCAGTGGCCAAGCGGACCTTTTTTTCCCAGACCAATCGCCCGCTAACATCAAGCAACTGAAAAACACCTTCGCGCTCTACCGTGGCGCTAGTTTCTACAGTCAAGCGAGCCGCATCGGGTTGGTGCATGACTCTGAAATTTTCCGCACGATTGCCCTGCTCTGACATGTTTTGTGGAGCAGTACTCTTGGCCAAGTCATTGCTGCCCGACCGGTAAAAATAGGTGTTGACACTCCCGGTCAGCACGGCCCCGGTCATAGCATAAAAGCCCGCGTTTTTGATGAGTGACAAGCCCAAAATGGCACCTGGAGCGGTAATTTCAGTGTCTTCCACGATCTTACCTTTCAGGTCAGTGCGCGTGACGGCTATTTTCCCGTCATCGGAGCCAGCAAACAGAATGGTCTTGGTATTGGGCAGTGCAAAAATGGAAAAGCCCTCGTTTTGGTCGTAGCTGGAGTTGGTAGTTTCATGCAGAAATTTCTGCCACAAGGGCGTTCCGGATTCGCTCCAGACAGCAGCAAAATGTCCGGAATGCAGCTCCGTGATCAGGTCGGTGTACGCCGAGCCGATGATGGCAAACTGTCCTTTTTCCACTTGGACGATACCGTTTAGAACAAAAAACTCGGTGCGATTTGTGGGGCCAAAGGGTGGCGGCACAACCGGTTGCTCCCACTGCAGTTGGCGCGAAGAGAGGTGTATTTTCCAAATTTGGGTTCCGCCGAGTACGACGCAGGCGTTTCCGCCCATGGTCACGTACAGGTCTCGTCCTTCCCCGGACGTGTAGTTTTGCTGCCAAACGATGGTGCCATCCTCCGTCAGTTCCATCAGGAACATACGCCCGGTGTTGGATTGGCCAGTGGCCAGCAGCCTGCCATCGGGTAGCGGCACCACCTGGTTGATTCGGTTCGTGCTCGCCACGGTTTTTGACCAAAGCATATCGCCCGCAGCGTTGATGCGCAGCAGCCAACCCGTGGAACCGATGACGGTTTTCGAGCCAACCAAGAGCCAGCCGTTTTGCAAGGCGGCAACGCCTTTCCCAAATGTTTCGGACGCATTGCCATCGCCGTATTTTTTGTACGCGACTTGGTTGCCCTGTGCGTCAACCTGCAAATAAAACACATCGGTCATGGCACCTGGGGCCGGGGTTTGGCGACCAAAAATGGCGTAACCGCCAGATGAAGTGGGCATCAGTACATGGCCCGCATCAAAGCTCGAAGATAAGGCAATGGATTTTTGAATAGCTGGCTGGGAAAACGCGACAACAGGTAGTAAGGCAAAAAAGGTGATCAGTGTCTTTTTCATAATCCAAGTTGGTTGCTTAAAAATACTGTACGAAAATAGTGGGCCGCCGACAGATAGCAGAGCCAAAAAGGGAGCTTGTCGGCCAATTGCCACAAAAATACAAATGTTGATCAAGAGCACATTAAAAAAGCCCCCGTGCCTGTTGCCAGGACGGGGGCTTGGGTTTTTCATGGTTCGGCGGCCCCTGTGTTTGGTCAGAGCTGGGCCTCCAAAGCCGTTTTTGTGCTGTATTGCAGGATATTGGTGATAACAGCCGGAGCAGGGTCAAAATGTGCTTTGGGGAGCAGGTTCTTGGCGGTCAACATCCGGTCGAATTGTTCAAGCACGTCAGGGTCTTCCTTAAGCAGTTTTGCTGTTTTCTCAGCTTCTTCGGTCGTCGTGTCGTGGTAAAGAAATTGGACCAGTTCGTCGTATAGGTAGTTTTCTTGCATAGGCATGAAAAAAATAATGTGGTTGAAACTCAAATTGATCGGCCCTAAAACAGCCCGGAGCGCGGGGATATTATTCCCAACCGTACAAAATTTTTTTTTTAACGTTTTTAATCCCGCATCGAAGCCCGACCTTCAACCCGTGAACCAGTTGTTTTATTCTGCAAAGGTCGAAAACGGCCTCGCCTTGCTCGACGAAGAAGAGAGCCGCCACCTGCTCACCGTGCTGCGCCGTCAGCCCGGCGAACGCTTCCACCTGACCGACGGCAGGGGGGGGGTGTACGAGGTAGAGTTGCTCGAAACCGGCAAAAAAACGGCCACTGCGCGTATTTTGGAAACCCGCCAAACTCCTGAACCATCAGCCCGGTTGCACATCGCCATAGCGCCCACCAAGCAAATGGAGCGTTTCGAGTGGTTTTTGGAAAAAGCCGTGGAGGTCGGGATACATACTATAACTCCCCTGCTTTGCAAACGCTCAGAGCGCACAACCGTTCGGCACGACCGTATGGAAAAAATAGTGGTATCGGCCATGAAACAGTCCCTTCAAACCCGGCTGCCTGTTCTGAATCCACTCACGCCTTTTGCCGATTGCATCCGCCGGGCCGCCGAGCCGCTGCGCTGTATCGCTTGGTGCGGTGAGGCTCCCCGCGCTCAATTGTCCGAATTAATTCGCGCTGGCATGGATACGCTGGTACTCATCGGGCCGGAAGGGGATTTTACCCCGGAGGAAGTTGCGCTGGCGCAAGCTGGCGGGTTTGCTGGCGTGGGCTTGGGGCCTACTCGTTTGCGCACCGAAACCGCCGGGTTGGTGTCGGTACTGGCGTTTCACTTGGCAAATAAGTGATGAGTGATGAGTAGCATAACGTGTCGCTTTTTGTCACGGCTCATCACTCATCACTCATCGCTCACCACTCATCGCTTCAACGTAACATCCCCCTCGTACAGCACCTCCTGCCCGTCTATCAGTTCGATGACGGCGTAGTACGCGAACACGGCCGGGTTCATCGGCTTGCCGAGGAAACTGCCGTCCCAGCCATAGGCCGGGCTGTTCGGTTCAAAATTGTAGTACTCGTACACGAGCTCGCCCCAGCGGGAGAACACCTGGAACGTCTTCACCCGTTTCACCGTCTGGTCGGCGTAAATCCGGAAGATTGAGTTCTCGCCCTCCGAATCGGGCGCGAAAATGTTCGGGATGTACACGTTCGGGCGGCGGTCCACAATGAGGAGCAGCGCTGCGTCGGCCCGACAACCGGAGCTGCTCACTACCGTCAGTTTGTACCGGCTGGTTATGTACGGTGTAGCCACCGGGTTGAGGCAGCTGTCGCAGCTTAGGCCCGTGGCGGGTGTCCACTTGATTTGAGCCAGCGAACTCAGCGGCACGCTCACCTCGGCTTCGATCTGGTACGTGTCGCCCAACTTGAGGTACACTTCGGTTGCGAGCGTGATATCCACGATCTGCGGCTGGTTGATGGTCACGTCCTCGGAGGTTTCGCAGCCGTTCACGTCCACGATGTACACCGAATAGGTGCCCGGTGCCAGGTTGTTGAACCGATTTTGTGTGGTCAGCGTCTGGCCACCGTCGAGCGAATAGCGCAGCGGCGGTTCGCCGCCGATGACGGCCTCGACCGTGATGCTGCCCCGGTCGCCTTCGCAGGCTGGTTGCTTGGCCGTTATGGTGGCCACGGGTTCGTCCGGCCCGATGAGTACCGAGGCGGAGCTGGTACAGCCGTTACCGGGATTGGTCACCACGAGCAGGTACGTGCCGGGCGTGTTTATGGTGGGTGTGGGCGTGGTCGCGCCGGAGGCGATATTGCCGTCGGCGGTTGTCCACTTAAATTGTAAACCCGGCAGTCCGGTGGAGGCGGTGCCGTCCAATTGGGCCGTTTCGCCGAAGCAGTAGATCGTGAACGGCGTGCCCGCGTCGGCACTTGGGTACACGAGATCGCCGATCACCACCGTGCCGATGACGTTGGTGCAGTGGCTGACCGGGTCAAGACCCATGAGCACATAGTTGCCCGGAGTGGAAATAGTGGCGCTGGTGCCCGTGCCGACGATAGTCGTGTCGGCACCGTTTATCAAGCCCCATGTGAACTGGATGTTCGGGAATGACGAGCCGCCAGTCAGCGTCACCGAGCTGTTAATGCAGTTTAGCGAACCGGGCGGGTTGATGAATAGCGGCGGGAAGTTCAGGTTTTCCTGAATCTGGATCAGCGCCGTGTCGGAGCAGAACGTGAGCGTGTCCACGATGACAAATTCGTATACGCCCGGTGCAGTGATGTTCAGCACCGTGCCCACCGCGTACGTGTTGCCGTTGTACAGCCACACCGTGTTGGCGTTGTTGGTACCCTTCACGTCGCCGGTCAGGATGATCTGGCTGATGGCGCAGTCGAAGATGCTGTTTGGGTCGGCAATGACCGTGGCTTGTGGCGAGTTGGTAGCATCCTGTACCTGAACAGCCACCGTGTCGGCGCAACCATTGGCCGCCACGATGAGTCGGTACTGGCCTGCCTTCACGGCGGTAATACTCGCCTGCGTTGGGCTGCCGGAAATCTGACCGCCCACGGTCGTCCATGCGAACGTGGAACCGGGGATGTCCGACACGCCGGTGATGGTCACCTTGTCCACAGCACAGTTGAGCGGGCCGGGTTGACTGGCACTCGCGTCGGGTTTTTGTCGGAAAACAATGGGTGTGCCCACCGACACCACGGTGCAGAAGTGGCTGAGCAGGACGTTGCCGCCGCCGTCATTGTTGCCAGCTGCCGCCGAAATGTAGTACGTGGTGCCGTATGTCATTTTTGTGGGGTCAAAACAGAATGTCGGCTGGTTGCTGCGCCCGACTTCGCCGATGATCTGCGTGCCGGAGCCTTGGTGCAGGATAAACTGCCGCACGTCGCCCGGCTCCAAAAACTCTCCTGAGGAGTTGTAGGTTGCCGTCAGGCATCCCGGGCCGCACAGCGACAACTGGCTGCCCTGCATGGTGCCCACACGGGTGTCGCACGGGATGATGTTGATGACAAAGCCGCAGGTGGTGGTGCAGCCGTTGGCATCTGTCACCGTGACGGCATAGCTGCCCTGGCCTAAGTTGTTCACCGGGAAAGCGCCTGCGGGCACGTTTGCCTGGCTGCCGCCGGGCGACCAAACGACCGTGTACGGGGCTGTGCCGCCCGACAGGGTAAGGGATGCCGTGCCATCGGTGGCACCGGGGAACGTCACCTTTTTTGTTTCGGCGCAAGCCAGTTGCAAACCACTTGCGGGCTGAGCGATGGTGAATGTTCGCACGGCCGTACAACCCGCCGCATCAGTGGCCGTCACGGTGTAGGTGCCAGCGGCCAGGTTGCCCGGGTCTTCCGGGTTTCCGGCAATTGCGGGCGACCAGTTGAACGAATACGGAGCTGCGCCGCCGCCCACGTTGAGCGCCAGCGAGCCGGTTTTTTGTCCAAAACAAGACACGTTGGTGGGCGTGCCGGAAATCGTGACCGTACCCGTGGCGCTGACCACGGCAAAGGTGGCTGTGGAAATGCACGCTCCACCGCCGTTGACCGTCACGGTGTACGAACCGATGCCGAGGTTGGTCAGATTGGCCGTTGCTGGTTGCCCGCCCGCCCATGCGTACGTGTACGGCAACGTGGTGGGGGTCACGTTCAGGTTGATCGCGCCATTGGAAACGATGCAGGAACTGACCGGTGTGACTACTCCCGTCACGTTCGGCAGGATCGTGTTTTCGGCAACGACAAATGTTGTGGAGGCTGAGCAGCCGTTGGCACCGGTCACAGTGACGGTGTAGGTGCCAGAGGGCACGTTGCTCAGGTCTTCGTTTTTGGAGGTGTTGGACCACAAAAATGTGTACGGCGACACACTGCCGCTCGTGGTCAGATTGACACCTCCGCTACTTTGTCCGCAAGTCGCGGCCGTGATGACTTGGGTCACTTGTGGGGCCGGAATATTGCTGCCCACGGTAAACGCGGCTGTGGCGATGCAGGCCCCGCCACCGTTGACTGTCACGGTGTACGTGCCCGCGCTGAGGTCAGCAATGTTAGCTGTGGTTTGCGTGCCCGACCAGGCGTAGGTGTAGTTTAGGTTGGCCGGAGAAATGCTCAGGTTGATCGCGCCGTTGGACACCACGCAGGACGAAACCGGCACGACGGTGCCCGTAATCGTAGGGATGACCGTGTTTTCCGGAACGGTGAAGTTGGCCGTGGAAGTGCAACCATTGGCACCGGTGACGGTGACGGTGTAGTTGCCGGAGGGCACGCCAGCGAGGTCTTCGATGGCGGCCATGTTCGACCATTTGAACGTGTAGGGTGATACGCCGCTGCTCGTCGTGAGGTCAATGCTGCCGCTGTTTTGGCCGCAAAGGGCTGCTGAAATGGCCTCGGTCACTTGCGGAGCAGGCACGTTGTTGCCCACCGTGAACGTGGCCGTGTTGGTGCAGGCACCGCCGCCGTTGACCACCACGGTGTATGTTCCGGGGGGCAAGTTGGAGATGTTCGGTGTGGTTTGAGTATTCGACCAAGCGTAGGTGTACACCAATGTGGTGGGCAGCACGCTGATGTTGATGCTGCCGTTGTTGGTCACGCAGGACGTATTGGCGGTTGGTATGCCGGAAATATCGGGCGTGACGGTGTTTTCCTGCACCACGAACGTCTCGACCTCTGTGCAGCCGTTGGCACCGGTGACGGTGACAGTGTATGTGCCCGAAACCAAGTTGCTCAAGTCCTCCGACACGGCTGTGTTTGACCACTTAAACGTGTAGGGTGCCATGCCGCCGCTGATGGTCAAGTTGATGAAACCGCTGTTTTGTCCGCAAAGCGCAGCGCCCACATTTTCAGAAATGGTCGGCGATTGGGCGTTGTTGGCCACGTTGTAGCTTGCTGTGCTGGTGCAGGTGCCGCCTGCGCTGACGGTGACGACGTATTGGCCGGGGGCCAACGCGCTCAGGTCTTCGGTGACAGCCATCGTGGACCACAAGAACGAGTAGCCCGGCCCGGCACCCGGGCTGGCTGGTGTGATCGTGATGTTCACCGCGCCGTTCGGGGCCACGCAGGAGTTGTTTGCCGTAGGCGTGCCCGCGATGGAAAAGTTGATCGCGTTGGGTGGAACGGTAGCAGCGGCAGTGCCCGAACAGCCAGTGATGCCGGTCACGGTCACGGCGTAATCGCCAGCGGGGATGTTGACCAAGTCCTCGGTGCTTTGATTAGTTGCCCACGAGAAGGTAAACGGCGGAGCGCCGCCACCCACGCTGAGGTTGACGGCTCCGTCGGACAGGCCGCAGAGTTCGGGCGTAACGTTCTGGTTGAGGACGGGAAAGGCTTGGTTGTTGGCCACGACAAACGAGGCTGAGGCCACGCAGTCGCCCAGTTCGGTTACCGAAACGGTGTACGTGCCTGCTGGCAAATTGGTCACGTCTTGCGAGGTTGCTGTTGTTGACCAAACGTAGGTGTACATGCCAGCCGGTGTCACGGTCAGGTCAATGGAGCCGTTGGGGGATACGCAGCTGGTGAGTGCAATGGTAGTGCCCGACAGGCTGAACGTCGAAGCGTTGTTCGGTACGGTGGACGTGGCAATGGCGGTGCAGCCGTTTCCGTCGGTGACAGTCACGGTGTAAATGCCCGCGAGAATATTGCTCAGGTCTTCGGTGGTAGCCGTGTTGGACCAAACAAAACTGTAGGGTGCCGTGCCGCTGCTCACCGACAAATCAATAGCGCCGTTGCTCAAGCCACAAATGGAGGCCGTCACCGCCGGGTTCGGCACCGGGTTGACGGTGTTGTTGGGAACTACGAACGAGGCCGAAGCCGTGCAGCCCACGCCCGCGCTGGCGGTAACGGTGTACGTTGCGGGGGCGAGATTGGCGATATCCTGCGTAGTTGCCGTGGTGGACCAAACGTAGGTGTACGTTGCTGTCGGTGTCACACTGACATCAATCGCGCCGTTGGCTGCCGAGCAGGAAGTATTGGCAGTGATGGTACCGGTGATGTTCACCGCGATAGTGCTGTTGAAAATAGTGGCCGAGGCTGTGGCAGAGCAGCCGAAAAAGTCGGTGACCGTGACGGTGTAGGTGCCGGGGGCGCGGTTGGTGATGGTGGGTGTACTGCCCCCGCCCGTCCAGGCGTAGGTGTACGGTGCGGAGCCGCCGCTGGCGTTCACCGATGCCGAGCCATTGGGGTGGCCACAGATGGCCGGCGTGGTGGAAGTGGACAGGTTGGGCGGAACGGTATTGTCCAAGACCTCGAACGTGGCTTCGGAGCTACAACCCACTCCGAGCGTGACGGTGACGGTGTAGATGCCAGCTGGCACGTCGTAGATATCTTGGGTGATTCTGTTATTCGACCACTTGTAGGTGTAATTTGCTGTGGGAGCGACACTAATGTCCACAAAACCGTTGGGCTGGGTGCAGGAAACGTTGTCGGATACAGTGCCGGTGATTTCGATGTCAATTGTTTCGGCGGGCACCGTGTTGAACAGTACGGCCGAGCAACCCACGGAGGTAGTGACGGTGACGGCGTAGTTGCCCGCAGGCAGGTTGTTCAGGTTGGGCTGGCTGCTGTTGTTCGACCAATGGTATGAGTACGGCGGAATGCCGTCGAACACGTCGAGTTGGATGGCACCATTGGAAAAACCGCAGGTGGCTGGCGTGATTTCCGAAAACAAGTTGGGTGTTTCGGTGGCATCAATCACGGTGAACTCCATCGTTTCGGTGCAGGTGCCGCCCGCGCTGGCCACCACGGTATAGGTTCCGGGCGCGAGGTTGTTCTGGTTAGGCTGCGTGCTGCTGTTCGACCACAAGAACGTGAGGTTGGATGGCGAGTAGTTCAGCGAAATAGAGCCATTGTTGATCAGGCAGGAAGTTTTGTCCACCACGTTGCCGTCCAAAGAAATGGGTATGTCTTCATTCTCGATGAACACGCCATCGGTGTTTGTGCAGCCATTGGCTCCGGTCACGGTCACGTTGTACGACCCGGACGGGATATTGTTCAGGTCTTGGCTGGTCTGGTTGTTGGGCGACCAAATATAGGCGAACGGCCCCACGCCGCCCGACACGTTCAGGTTGATGCTGCCATTGTTCAGTCCGCAGCGGGCATCCACTTGCGAGAACGACAGATCGGGGGCGTTAGGCTCGTCGGGTACGGTGAATGTAGCCGATTCGATGCACGCCCCGCCGCCGTTGACGGTCACGGTGTAATCTCCAGGCTGCAGGTTATTGATGTTGGGCGTGGTTGCGGTTGTTGACCACAGGTAGGTGTAGGCCGGGTTGGTGGGGGTCACAATCAGTTGGATCGCACCATTTCCGAAGGAGCAGGCAGTGTTGGAAATCACATTTGCGTCAATCGAAATAGGCGGGTTGTCGTTGTCCAAGAAAATATCCTCTGTAGCCGTACAGCCATTTGCCCCGGTGACTGTCACCCCGTACGGGCCAGTTGGTACGCCGTTTAGGTTTTGCGATGTGGCTGTGGTGCTCCACAAATAGGCATACGGCGGTACGCCGCCTGATATGCTGAGCGTGATGCTGCCATTGGGCAGTTCGCAAGTGGAGGGCACGGTGTTGTAGTTAATGTTGGGGGAGATCGGCTCGTCGGGCACGGTGAAATCGGCCGTTTCAGAGCAAGAACCGCCGCCGGTCACGGTCACAGAGTAGTCGCCGGGGGGCAGCCCGTTCAGGTTTTGGGTAGTGGCGTTGGTATTCCACAGGAAGGTATAGCTGCCGGTGGGAGAAATGCTCAACGTGATGCTGCCGTTGCCCCCGTTGCAGGAAGTGTTGGACAGGATGTTGCCATCAATCGTGATCGGCGGGTTATCGTTGTCCAATGTGATGTTCTCTGTGGCGGTGCAGCCATTGGCTCCGGTGACGGTCACGTCGTAGTTGCCAGCGGGCACATTTGTCAGGTTTTGGGTGGTGGCGCCCGTGTTCCACAGGTAGGCGTACGGTGCCACACCGCCCGACGCGCTTACGGTGATGCTGCCGTTGGGCAGGTCGCAGGTGGAGGGGATGGTGTTGTAATTGATGTTCGGCGTGTTGGGTTCGTCCGGTATGGTAAAGTCAGCCGTTTCGGTACAGGTGCCGCCGCCACTCACGGTCACCGAGTAGTCACCTGCGGGGAGGTTGCTCAGGTTAGGCGTGGTGGCATTGGTATTCCACAGGTAGGTGTAGCTGCCTGTTGGGGAAATGCTCAGCGTGATGCTGCCATTTCCGCCCATGCAGGTGGTATTGGACAAAACGTTTCCGTCAATCGTGATCGGCGGGTTTTCGTTGTCCAAGTCCATGCTCTCGGTGGCGGTGCAGCCGTTGGCTCCGGTCACGGTCACGTCGTAGCTGCCAGTGGGTACGTTGGTCAGGTTTTGGGTCGTGGCGTTGTTGCTCCATAAATAGGTGTACGGCGCTACGCCGCCCGACACGCTGAGGTTGATGGTGCCGTTAGGCAAGTCGCAGGTGGAGGGGATGGTGTTGTAGTTGATATTGGGTGTGTTGGGTTCGTCTGGCACCGTGAAATCCGCCGTTTCGGTGCAAGATCCGCCGCCGCTCACTGTGACCGAGTAATCGCCCGCAGGCACGTTGGTCAGGTTGGGTGTGGTGGCGTTGGTGTTCCACAAAAACGTGTAGCTGCCTGTTGGGGAAATGTTCAGCGTTATGCTGCCGTTGCCGCCGATGCAGGTAGTGCTGGCCACTACGTTGCCGTCTATGGTGATTGGCGGGTTGTTGTTCCCGAGGTCAATCGCGGC
Organism: Saprospiraceae bacterium; assembly: GCA_040080915.1. GTDB lineage: Bacteria > Bacteroidota > Bacteroidia > Chitinophagales > Saprospiraceae > M3007. The sequence continues at coordinate 34,131 of JBEBHD010000003.1, read as the reverse complement.
AGTTTCTGTACAGCCGTTGGCACCGGTCACGGTTACGTTGTAACTGCCAGCGGGCACGTTGGTCAGGTTTTGAGTGGTGGCGTTGTTGCTCCACAAGTAGGTGTACGGTGGTACGCCGCCCGATACGCTCAACGTGATACTGCCGTTGGGCAGGTCGCAGGTACTTTCAGTGGTGGTGGAGGAAACGTTGGGTGTATTTGGTTCGTCGGGCACCTCAAACTCGGCGGTTTCGGTGCAGGAGCCGCCCGCGCTCACGGTCACGGTGTATGTGTTCGGGGGCAGGTTGCTGATATTGGGCGTGGTGGCGCTGGTATTCCAGGAAAAGGTATAGCTGCCAGTTGGTGACACAGTGATGGTGATGCTGCCGTTGCCGCCGTTGCAGGTGGTGTTGGCTACTACATTGCCGTCAATATTGATGGCCGGGTTGTTGTTGTCCACTGTTACCTCCTCCTCGTCGGTACATCCGTTGGCTCCTGTGACGGTGACGGTATAGGGGCCTGCCGGGATGTTGGCGAGGTCTTCCGTGGTGGCGTTGTTGGACCATAAAAATGTATATGGTGTGACACCGCCGGACACGGACAGGTTGATGCTGCCGTTGGGCAAGTCGCAAGTGGTGGCCGTTGGGTTGGCGGAAGCGTCCGGAGTGTTCGGGTCGTCGTCAATGGTAAACTCGTTGGTGGCGGTGCAGGTTACACCGTTGGTCACCGTGAGGGTGTAAGTGCCCGGTTCTAGATTGGTTAGATTGGGTGTGGTTTCGTTGTTGGACCACAGGTAAGTATAGTTACCTGCTGGTGTCACGTTGGTCGTTATGCTGCCGTTGCCGCCGATGCACGTTGTGTTCGGCACCTCGGTCCCGGTTATGGTCATCAGGATCATCGAGTCCAGTACGGTGTACATGCGTTCGATGGTACAGCCGTTGTTGTCGGTCGCAGTGACGGTGTACGTGCCCGCGTTGAGGCTGGTCAGGTCCTCGGTCGTTGGCCCATGATCCCACTCGAACGTGTAGGGCGCGGTACCACCGCCCACGCTTAGGTTGATGGCACCGTTGCCAACTCCGCAGATTTCGTTGGCCACGGCTGCTTGGGCGGTCAGTGTTACCGAATTGACCTGTGCTGTACCGGAGACAGTGCCGGTACAGTTGCCGATTTGAGTAGTTACGCTGGCCAGCGTGTAGGTGCCCGGCTGCGTGACGTTGAGGGTGTAGGGGTTCTCGCTGGTGGTAATGGGGGGCGGCTGGTTCGTGCCGTTCCTTCGATAAAGAAATGTCCACGGCCCTTCACCGGTGAAAGTGACGGTCAGGCCGACCGGATCGGGATTGGGGTCATTGGCACAAATAACGCCGCTGCCGGAAATCTGTGCGGTGGGTCTGGGGATGACCTCAATCTCGATGCAGGAGGAGTCGGGGTTAGCGTAGCACTGGTTGGATACCTCCACGCATAGTTCGACCGGGCCGTTGGCCGTGGACGACCAGTTTACGGTAATCGTTCGGGTGCCTTGGCCGGTGATGGTGCCAGCACTGGCCGGGGTGAGTGTCCAGGTGTAAATGGTGGCGATAGGCACAGCGGCAATGCTGTATGTGGAAGAACTGGAGGCACACACAGGCGAAGGGCCAGTGACAGCGCCCGGAGGGCCGGGGGGCACGCCTACGGTGGAACCAGTGAGCACGTCAATGGCATAATCGCATACATTGCCTCCACATCCGTCAATGACAAAGTAGTAGACCTGGCCTACCACGAAATTGTTGGACTCCAGGATGAAGGGATTTTGGGTGCAAGAGCATTGGAGGTCCATGGAAACCCACGGAGGCCCGCAACCAGCGTAAATGCCTGCTTGCAAGCCCATGTTCGGGCCTTGTGTGCAGTTACTCGGCGTGACCTGGATGGAAATGCTGGTGGTGCCCGCAAAGAAGGCAAACCACTCGTCGTTGTTCAGCTGCCAGCCAGGGCAACCAGGGAAGTTGGCAGGCGTGTTGTTGTTGTTGATCTCGTTGCAGTAGCCGTCCAAGTTTTCGCACAAGATCGGTGCCAGCACGCAAGTATTTCCCGCATCCGGGAAGCCAGGTGGAGGACATTGCGAGAAAAGCGGGGAAGAAATGACTGTCAGGAGAGAGAGTAACGGGACGTAGAAAAATTTCATGTCTTGAAATTTTTGTGTTAAGCAGTACACATACACAGGGAGCGGATGCAAAATTAAAATTCTTGACCAAAAGAGCGTAAATTAATTACCCCGACAGGTAAAATACCGTGAATTGGGGGCACTCACTCCGCCTCCCGAATCAACACGTAGAAGTTTTCGTCTACCCGAAAATGCTTGGCTTTTAACCCTTTTGTCTTCGCGGTCTGCCACTGCGTAGTCGGATAAACAAACTCGAACCGATCGGGTGCCAGTGTCACCCGCACGGGCATATCGAAGCCAGGGACACAGTCGGCCCAACGATAGGCCAATTCGCCTTTCTCGACCCGGTACTCCAGCACGGGGAGGTTGGCTTGGCGCAAGTACTGGTCGAAGGTTTTTTGGAGGTTTTTGCCAGCATGCTGGCTGATATATGCCTCGATCTGGGCACCGTCCACGGTTTGGTGGAAAAAGTCGCGGTTGATACCGCGCAGGATGCTGCGCCATTTCTCGTCGTCGTGTACGATTTGGCGGATGGTGTGCAGCATGTTGCCGCCCTTGGGGTACATGTCGCCGGAGCCTTCCGAGTTCACGCCATATATGCCCACGATGGGTTGTTTGTTCTGGATGCTGGAGCGCGTGCCCCGGATGTACTCGGCCCCGGCTTCTTTACCAAAATGGTACTCCGTGTACAAGCCCTCGCTGTAGTTGGTGAAGCTCTCGTGTACCCACATGTCGGCTATGTCGCGGTAGGTGACGTTGTTGGCAAACCACTCGTGACCCGACTCGTGGATAATGATGAAATCCCACTTTTTGCCCCATCCGGTACCCGACAGGTCGCGTCCCAGATAGCCGTTCATATAGCGGTTTCCGTAGGTGACAGAGCTCTGGTGCTCCATGCCGAGGTAGGGCACCTCCACGAGTTTGTAGCCGTCTTCGTAAAACGGGTAGGGTCCAAACCAATGTTCGAAAGCCCGCAGCATGCCCTTCACCTGCTGGAATTGCACCTTGGCCTTGCCGAGGTTTTCGGGCAAAACATAGTAGTCCAGCGTGAGCAGCCCCCGCTCGCCTTGAAACGTGTCGGAGAAGGTTTCGTACACGGCGATGTTCAGGTTTACGCCGTAGTTGTTGATGGGGTTTTTCACCTTCCACACGTATGTTTTGGTGCCGTCGCCATTGTCGGTCACCGCTTGTAGGCGACCGTTAGACACGTCCATGAGCGGTTCCGGCACCGTGACGCTGATGCGCTGCGAGTCCGGCTCGTCGTAGGCGTGATCCTTGCAGGGCCACCATACACTGGCACCGAGACCCTGGCAGGAAGTGGCCACAAACGGGCGGCCTTGTTCGTCTTTCGACCAGCTGAAGCCGCCATCCCAAGGTGCGCGGCGGGCTGTGCGTGGCTTGCCCGAATACGCCACGGTCAGGCTTTCGACAGCCCCCGGAGTTTGCTCTTTTTTCAAGTCAACGAGGTAGGCATTGGTACCAATCTGGCGCACAGCCAGCGGTTGGCCGTCCTGCTCTGCCCGTTCGATTCGAAGCGGTGGCTGGAGGTCAATTTGGAGCACTTGGCCCGGCTGGAGCACCCGGTAACGGACGACGTTGGTGCCGCTGATGCTTTTGGTATCGGGATCCACCCGCACACTCAGGTCGTAGTACGTCAGATCCCACCAGGCTCGTTCGGCAGTGATAGTGCCGCGCAGGGTGTCGTCGAGGGTAAACTGCTGTTGCGCAGCGGTTTTTTGAGAAAAAAACAACGCCGTGGCGAGGGAGGAGAGGAGGAGGAAACGGGTAGTGGATGCCATTTTAAAATGTGTTGAGGAACGGTGTCGAAACGATCTTTTTTCTTTTCAGCCTTTTTTCTGACCTTGGCGCAAACCTACGAGCCTCTATGACACTTTACAACACGTCGGGCTTTTCTCTGTGAGCCTCTAAAAACTCCGTTAGCCGCTGTGACACATTAGGAACGGTGCCCTGTCGGGACAAACACTACATTCGCTTCGCATGACCTGGGCATCCGCACTCCTCCAATTTCGAGCCTACCTCCAGCTCGAGCGCTCACTGAGCCGCAACACCTGGGAAGCCTATTTGGCCGACGTGCAAAAATTTGTCCGCTACCTCGAGATCGAGTCCATCGAACGGCTGCCCCTCGACGTGCGCCGCCCCGACCTGGAGCGGTTCATCCATTGGGTGAACGCCCTTGGACTGGAGGCCACTTCGCAGGCGCGCCTGATCTCCGGTATACGGGCTTTTTACAAATTTCTGTTAGTGGAAGACCTGTTGGACGAAGACCCGACCGATCTGATCGAAGGCCCGCGCTTGCGCCGCAAAATCCCCGTCGTACTCTCCGTACCCGAAATCCAGCAAATGCTGGTGGCCATTGATCTGAGCGAGCCGGCAGGCCTGCGCAACCGTGCCATGATCGAAACACTGTATGCCTGCGGACTGCGGGTGAGCGAACTCGTCAACTTGCGCCGCAACAATCTGTTCTTCCAAGCCGGTTTTGTCAAAATTTTAGGAAAAAACAACAAGGAACGCCTCGTGCCCATCGGCACCGAAGCGGCCAAGTACATCCAGCAATACCTGACCCACGTGGTGGATGTGCAGGTCAAGGCCAAGCCCGGCCAGGAGAGTTACGTTTTTTTCAACAACCGGGGCAGCCGCATGAGCCGGATCATGGTTTTTTACATCATCAAAGACCTGGCTCTAAAGGCTGGCATAGGCAAAAACATCAGCCCGCACACCTTCCGCCATTCCTTTGCCACGCATCTCGTAGAGGGCGGTGCCGACCTCAAGGCCGTGCAGGACATGCTCGGCCATGAGAGCATCACCACTACCGAAATCTATACCCACCTCGATACGGAATACCTCAAGGAAACGATCTACCTGTACCACCCCCGGCTCAAATTTACAGATCGTTCGTCGTGACCTCAGTCGCTTTATACTGCTTCCCAAAGTTGATGAACAGCCCGACAAACAAAAAATGCTTGGCTGGCGGCACGATCGCCCGTGACGGGAACACGCCTTCGGTATCGGGCACCGTGCCAAACTGATAGCCGTACACCTGCCGAAAACCGGGCAAATTGGTAGCCGACACATACAAAATGGTGAAATGCCCGCCGATGTTGGTCAGGTAACTGGCGTTGATGCTCAGGTCGTGGTAGGCGGGCGTTCGGCCCTGGTTGAAGCCATTGTAGTTCGGGTCGTGGTACGGGCGCGGCGACTGGAATGCGTACGTCGCTCCGAAGGCCATATTCAGTTTGGGAAACCACTGTTTGTACACCGCCGAAGCATTGTGCGCCGCAGCGAAGGTCGGAATGGCTTGGCCGGGGAAGTCCCGGTAGTCGCGCCGGGTATCAAGGTACGAATAAGCCACCCAGTAGTCGCCGTTTCGGATGGCGCTGCGGTTGCGGAAAAACACGTCTACGCCACGGGCATACCCGGAACCATTGTTGTTGGCAGGGCCAAAATCCGGGCTTGTTTTCACGAGACCGTCGTAGGTTTTGTGGTAAAATTCCGCCCGAAACGTGTACCCGCCCCAAATGCGTTGGTAGTTGGCCATCAGGTGGGTAGCGCGTTCGAAGCGCAAATCCGTGCCGAAGCGCATTTGCGCATACTCCGGGGTTTGAAAAAACTGTCCGTAGGCGAAAGCGACCTGCTCGTTTTTTCCCAAAAGATAGGCTGCCGAAAGCCGGGGCGCGATGTTTGCGCGGCCCAGCAGGGCGGAATGCTCGGCCCGAATGCCCGCTCGTACCGCTATTTTAGGGGAAATAAGCGCTTCAGTTTCCACAAAACCAGCCAGGTAATGCTCGTTGAGCAGGGTGCCGAAATGCTGCCCGGTCCCGTCGCGGTAGGTTTCATCGAACTGCCCGCGCAGGTACTCTGCACCGAACTTGATTTTTGCATTATCGCCCCAGGCATGGGCGGCGGTAAACCGCAGTTGGGCCGACTGCTGCACCGCGTCGTTGGAAATACCCGTGACCACTTGGTCGCGGTTGTGGGTGTAGGCCGCTCCGGCAAACACGGCCCATTCGTCATTCCAAATATCGCGGTACGAGGTGTTGGCGTACACGTTGTCGGCCATCAGGCGTAACGGCACGGTTTCCTGCGGCTGAAACGGGTCGGGGTAGTGCATGCCCATGTCCGAGCGGTTGGCTGAAAGGTAGCCCTTGAGGATACCCGTTTGTGAGGTTTGGTGGCGAAAAATCAGTTCGCCGCCGCCCGACTGTGGGGCGGTCGTCCAGTCTATCGTTTGCGGCACCAACCAAAAATAGGGTGTCAGGTTGACGTAGTTTGCTGATACGGCCAGCGACGTGCGTGCCCAGCGCTGGGTGTGCGCCAGTCCACCGCCCACGGACATGAGGGATAGGCCGGTGGTTGTTTGCGCGGGCAGGTCGTCGGAGTTCAGGATCAGGGCTGACGACAGCGCCTGTCCGTACTCAGCCGAGTAGCCGCCAGTGGAAAACTGCACGCCCTTGAACAGGAACGGAGAGAACCGGTTTCGGGCAGGCACGTTGGGTACCGAACTGTTGTACGGGTTTTGCACATACAGGCCGTCAATGAACGTGCGGGTTTCGTAGGCCGCGCCTCCGCGCACGAGGATTTGGCCCGATTCGCCGTTGCGCATCGTGCCGGGCAGCGTGGCGATGGCCCCGGCAATATCGGCGGTGGCGCTGGCCGTGAGGGCGATGTCCAACGGTGACAGCACTACAGCCCGGCGCCGGTCGCTGGCTGCCTCGAAACTGCCTGCGGAAATGACCACCTCGCCCAAGGAGGCTGCGTTTTCACGCAGCTTGGGCAACACATTCGTGATGCCTCCGGCGAGGGTCAGCGTTTGCCGGAAGGTATCGTAACCGAGGTAGGTGACGAGCAGGATTTGGCTGCCCGTGGCATCGGTTTGGAAGGAAAAAAGCCCGCTCGCGCCCGTAGTGGCCCCGTCGTAGGTTCCGGCCAGCCACGCGTTTGCACCCGCGAGGGTATCGCCCGTTGCCGAAACAACAGTGCCGCGCAGGGTGGTGGTCGTTTGGGCCGAAAGGCCGGAAAGCAACAGGGAAAAGAAAAGTGGGAGGCAGCCTTGTGTCCGCATGATAAAAAAACCGTTTGAATGGCGGGGCAAAGGTGCGGCTGGCAGGAGGTTGGTGTTTTTTTTTGTAACCGAAGTGCGGGAATGGGGGAGTGAAGTGCGGGAGGCAGCAAACAGCAGGAGCGTGCTGTGCAAAGTTTTGCCGAAAACAAATTACTGGAAATTAAATTTAGTGTTGTTTTGCGACCACCAAGGGAGGGATGAAATTTAGAGCATTCGTTCTTTGGGGCGCAATCTGCAAACCTGAATTTTCCGCAACATGATGTACGTGAAATACGGCCGCAGCGGCGGCGGATGGGGCTGCCTGATCCTCGGGATTTTGGCTCTAGTGGCAGCCTACTACATTTTGAAAGGGCTTTTTTACCTCCTGTACTGGACATCGCCTGTGCTGTTCGTGCTGGCATTGGTTATCAATTGGCGGGCTGTGGCAGACACCGGCCGCGATTTCCTTGGCCTACTTCAGCGCAATCCACTCGGTGGGTTGTTGATGGGCGCTTTGGCCGTGATCGGATTTCCCGTATTGGCTCTGTTCTTGTTCCTGCGTGCGTTGGGGTACAGGCAGATGGAACGGTTTGGCCAAGCGATGCACCAGCATAACCAAGTGCCGGAGGACGAGTTTGTGGAATTTGAAGAAATCGAGAGCCGCCCTAAACACACTTCGTCAGATATCGAAACGGAGCAATACCTCGAGCCTGAGGAAGCACCAGACGAGCCGGAACACGTGGAAAAACCACGGCCCGCGAACGACAATCCCTACGATCAGTTTTTCAAATAGAAATTGGCTTGGTTGTTTAAAAACGGCAACCTACCTTTGCAGCCCATTTTTCAAAAAGCAGAAGTGATGGACCCGTTTTTGGCGTATTCCATTCCGGTTCAGGGCTTGAAACTCGGAATTCATCGGTATGAGTACACGCTGAACGGCGAGTTTTTCAGCCATTTTGAAAATTCTCCGATTGAAGAAGGGGGTGTAAGGGTGGTGCTTGAGCTGGACAAACGACCGAGCATGCTATTGCTCGATTTTGTTTTGGACGGTTACAGCCACGCGGAGTGCGACCGCTGTACGGCGGCCATTCACCTGCCAGTCCGAGACGAGCGCCAGTTGGTGGTAAAGTACGGCGAAGCGGAAGGCGAAGACGATGCCGACGAGGTAGTTTTCATTTCCCGCGAAGCCGCTGCGTTCCAGATCGCGCCGTACTTGTACGAGTTTTCGATCTTGGCGCTGCCCATCACCAATACATACAATTGTCAGGACGACCCAAACCCGCCCTGCAATTTTGAGGTGCTGAAATTATTAGAAGAAAATGCCGAAACGAGCAAGCCAGACCCGGTTTGGGACGCGCTCAACGGTCTGAAATAGTACTTTTTTGAAACAACGAAACACGACATAACGTCATGCCGAATCCTAAATGGCGGCACTCCAAGCGCAGAACCCGCGCCCGCCGCACGCACTACAAAATTGACGCTCCGCAACTCGCTACGTGCTCGACCACCGGCGAGCGCCACCTTTTCCACCACGCCTACACGGTAAACGGCGACCTGTACTACCGTGGCCATGTGTTGGTACCCGGAAAACTGTCCGGCGAAGACGCGGAAAGCTAGTAACCTGCAGTAGCAATCAGAAAAAAGAGGCTCCGGTCCCGATCACTCGGGATGCGCGGGCCTTTTCCGTTTTGTTCCGGGATATCTATTCCTCGCGTAAAAACGCGGGTACCCGCACGGCCCGTGCTGCCGGGGCCAGCGAGGCCATCAATCCAATGCCGAGCACGGTGGCGACAACGGGCACAAAATCCCATGGGCGCATGGAAATGGGGTAGCTCTCCACCAAAAAACCCTGTGGGATCGTGACAATGGCAAAGGTTTTTTGCGCGGCGTACAACCCCACGGCCACGATGATTCCGATGCCCATGCCAAGGGCTGTGAGGAGCAGCCCCTCACCGAGGAAGATGCGGCGTACCGTCTGGTCATCAGCACCCATGCTCTTCAGAATGGCGATATCCTTTTGTTTGTCCAAAACGATCATCCACAACGCACCCACCATATTGAACGCCATGAGCAGCAACATGAGGGTCGTGATGGCAAATCCCATCCATTTTTCGAGGCGCATGACTTTGAAAAAAGCCTCGTTTTGTTCGTACCGGTCGCGGATCGTAAACCCCTCGCCGAGCACTTCGGCTATAGCCCGTTTAACAGAGGCTGTCTCTGCGCCGGGCTGGCAGCGCACCTCAAGTGCAGACACCGTGCCGGGCGTGCCTCCCAGTAGATCGCGGACGAACTCGATGTTGCTCAGCACGTACTGGTTGTCAAAATCTTGTTGAATGGCAAAGGCTCCTTTCGGGTAGGCATACCGGATAGAGAAGGGGTTGTCCAACGCCCCCGCCTGCTCCTTGGGCATGTACACCCGCAGCGTTGCAATGGGGTTTTGAATGTCCACGCTGAGTTTGTTGCGCATGCCGGCACCGAGCACGGCACAATTTCGGTCGTCCTCCGAAAGCCGGTACTCGCCTTCTCGCACGGTGGAATCAATGCCGTTGACCTGAGAAAAGTAATTGTCAACGCCCTTGAGCACGCCAAAATCCTGCGAGCCTTCGTACTCGAAAAAGGCAATTTCCTCCAGCGTTTCGCTCACGAGCAAAACACCCGGCAATTGCCGGAGCTGAGTGAGAGTGAAGCTGTCAGCCTCGAATGTTTTCCCTTTACTGGCCGTAATTTTCACCTCCGGGTTGAAATAGCCGAAAAGACCCGAAAGCAGGTCTTCGAAGCCGTTGAACACCGACAGGGTCAGGATCAGCGCGGTAGTGCCCACGGAAATACCGAAGACCGAAATGCCGGTAATCACATTGATGGCGTTCGTGCTGCGACGGGCAAACAGGTATCGTCGTGCAAAAAGAAACGGTATGTTCAAGGCAGGGCGAGGTTAGTGAGTATGCCTAATTTCGGGTGGAGTTTTTGAAGATCAAAACTTTGTCAATCTTGCTTTTGTCCATATCCACAATTTCGAACCGGTATCCTTCCGTGTCTAAGAAATCTCCTTCACGGGGTATTTCGCTCAGTTTATGCAGGATAAATCCGGCCAAGGTCGCGTAGTCGGCATCGTCGGAGTCAAACTCGACCAAGCTGATCGTTTCACGCAGTTCATCAATAAGTATGCTGCCCTCCACGAGCAAGCTCCCATCCTCCCGGAAGATGATGGCGGGCGTCTCAACATCATCCACATCGGGCAGCGCCCCGAATATATTCTCCGTCAGGTCGTGCAAGGTGATGATACCCTGAAGGGACCCATACTCGTCCACGATGACGGCAAAATAGTTGCGTTCTTTGCGAAAACGCTCCAAAATTTTGAGAGCGTTCATGGTTTCGGGCACATAAAGCGGTGGGGCAAGTATGTTTTGGAGGGTAAAACCCGGCTTGTGCCGGTTGTCAATGTAGTCGCGCAACCGGAGTACGCCTACAATATTTTCCAAGTCGCCGTCGCAAACCAGAAACTTGGTGTAACCGCTCTCCCGGACAATTTCATCGGTTTCCTCTGCGGGCGCGTGGATATCGAGCCAAACGAGGTCGTTCCGGTGGGTCATCACGGAGTAGGCATCCCGGTCGGCAAAGCGGAGGATATTTTGGATAAACTCGCTTTCTTTGGTTTCCAGCACGCCTTGTTGATTGGCCATTCGGACCATTTGTTTTATTTCCTCCTCGGAAATATGCTGGGCCTCTTGCGGTTTGACAAAAAAGAGGCGCAGAGCCAGTTTCGTCAAAAAATTCAAAGCCACCGAAATCGGCCGCAAGAGAAAGCCGACCACTCGCAATGGAGGTGCCAAAGCGATTGCCAAGGCTTCAGCATACCGCACGGCAATATGCTTCGGTGCCAGTTCGCCAATGACCATCGCGATACAGGCTGCCATAATAATGGCCAAAGCCATCGAAATACCGGCGGCGTACGGCTCAAGCATTGCGAAACCGCTCATCGCTGGCACGAAATAACTACCAAACTTGACTCCCACGAAGGCACCTTCAATGAGCAAGAGCAACGACGTGCCTGTTCGGATGGTCAAAAAAAAATTCTCTCCGGAGTCTTGCAACGCCGCTGCAGTAGCAGCCCCCTTGCGCCCCCTGGCTTTGTCGCTTTCGAGTTTGGTGCGCTTGGCTGTGATCAAGGCAGCTTCACCCAGCGCCAGAAATCCGTGCAGGGCAAAGAGTAGTAGAAGTATGGTTATGTCCATGAAGAATTGCCACAAAAGTACCGCAAGAAGCCGTATTTTTGCAGGCATTTTGTTTTGGTTGCCTGAGCACTCGTTAAAAAATGTTAAAATTGACGATAATTTTTGCTCGTACACAACAAGCACATACTTTTGGCTTCGCAAAACAGAGTCACGACCGCTTTTCACTCACCAAAATTTTCTTTGCTTATCGGTAATAACTTGTACACCAATTAAATGCTCTTGTTAATTTAACTGGTAAAACAGCAAACCACTTTTGCTCATGCAAGTTATGCCCATGTTGGTCAGTGACCACGAGCTTATTGCTCGCTATGTTGATGGTGACGAAAGCGCTTTCGAGACGCTTCTCCTTCGTTACAAGTCCAAAATTTACACATCCATCTATTTGTTTGTCAAGGATCAAGCCCTTGCTGAAGACATTTTTCAAGAGGTCTTCATCAAGATCATTGATACCCTGCGCAAAGGGAAGTATAACCACGAGGGCAAGTTTGTTCAGTGGGCCATGCGCATCGCATACAACATGTGTGTGGACTATCACCGCCGCAACAAGCGCCGTGCCCACATCAACCCAACCCAAGATTTTGACATCTTCGAAGTGCTCCGGTTGAGTGACGATGGGCCGGACACCCAAATCATCCGCAGCGAAATGCACAACCGCATTCGCTATTTGGTGGATGCTCTACCCGCCGAACAACGGGAAGTGGTCATCCTGCGCCATTATGCCGACTTGAGCTTCAAGGAAATTGCTGCCTTGACGCGCGTCAGCATCAACACGGCCTTGGGCCGTATGCGCTATGCCCTGATCAACATCCGCAAAATGATGGCTGAAAAAGACGTGGTGTTGCAGTAGAGAACAGGATAAATGGCCAATACTTCTCTACCTTTGGCTGCGAATTTGTCAAATTCCACCAACCTGTATGGACAAAGCGCGCATCAGCGTCGTCATTCCTACTAAGAACGAGTGCAAGTACGTTGGAGAGACGATCGAGCAGTATCGCAGCCTCTTGGAACCGTTCAATTTAGAGATTATCATCTCAGATGCCAACAGTACGGATGGCACAGTGGAGATCGTGCAGCAGTATCAGGCTGAATGGGGCGAACACAGAGTTAAACTGGTTCATGCCCAAGGGAAGCAAAATATTGCCATTGGCCGGAACTTAGGTGCTGCTGCCGCTACGGGCGATATCCTGTTTCATTCCGATGCCGATGTCCATATTCCCGATGCAGAGAGTTTTTTTAAAAATGTATTATCTGCATTCGAAAAACCAAGTACGGTAGCGGTCACTGCACCTATCTGGGTTTATCCACAAGAGGCGAGCCTTGCAGACAAAACATACCATGTTCTGATGAATCTGGTCATTCGCCTCTCTTTTAGCGCAGGAGTATACTTGGCAAAAGGCGAATGCCAATTTGTTCGCCGCTCCATTTTTGAGCGCATCGGTGGCTACAACGAAAAAATCATAGCAGGAGAAGACTGCAATCTCTTTTTCAGGCTGCACAAAATCGGCAAAATAGATTACCTCTACCGCCTCAAAGTGTACCATTCTCCCCGCCGTTTTCGTCAATACGGGTACATGCGAGTAAGCCTGATATACTTCCGAGAGGGCCTTTCATTGCTCTTTTTGCGGAAATCTTATGTGGAAGAGTGGAAACCGATCCGGTAATGGATGGGACGATAAAATTGGTATGGGTCCGGCAGGAACTGAACCCGTGACCGGTGTTTACGTGCCGCGAGGTTTCAACGGGCCAACACTTCATAAACCCCCACCGGATTGGCTTTATTTTTAAGGGCTACTTCTCCAATTTTTTGATACTGGAACAAATCGCCGGCTTTATTAAAGGCATCCTGGGTAATCAGAATCTGGCCAGGTTTTGCAATGGACTGTAGCCGCTGGGCGGTATTGACGACATCGCCGATGACAGTAAAATCGAACCTGCGCAAGGTGGCGGAACCGACATTGCCGGAAATTACTTCGCCCGGATTGATGCCGATGGATACTTTGGGTAAAAAAGCCTGCATACCAGATGTAGGTCGCTCCATAGATTGCGTAAATTCGTTGATGGACAACGCTGCGCGAATGGCTCGCTCCAGGTGGTTTTCGCCTCTGAAAACGGCTAAAACGGCATCGCCCATAAATTTGTCAATATAGCCACCTTCCGCGATAATGGCTTTTACCATGATGTCGAAGTATTGATTCAGCAGGTTAATTACAGCACTTGGCACTTCCTGTTCCGAAATGGCGGTAAACCCAACAATGTCGACAAAGAGAATGGAGGCCTCAATGGTTTCCGTTGACAAAAGGGATTCCTCGTATTGTTTGCAACACATGAATTGCAACACGCTGTTGTTGACATACATTTTCAGGATGTTGTTTTCCTGAATTGCCTGGATCGTTTCTTTAATCTGGGTCGCTGTTTTTAACGCTTTTGTCAAGGTTTGTTCAAAATCCTCAAAATCGAATGGCTTGCAAATAAAATCAAAGGCGCCGCGATTCATGGCTGTTCGGATGTTTGCCAAGTCGCCGTAAGCGGAGATAATGACGGTTTTCAGCAACGGGTTGTCTGCTCCAATTTTTTCCAAAAGCGTCAGGCCGTCCATTTGGGGCATATTGATATCACTGAACACGATATCGGTGTCGGGGTGTTCCTGGAGCCTGGACAAGGCATCCACTCCGTTTTGAGCAAATACGAATTCGTACTCCTGCTCCCGAATCTGCCGGCGGAATTTTTGGCGGATGAGTTGGGCGACATCGTCTTCGTCATCCACGACCAATATTTTGTACCTGGCGTTCATGGCAAGTGCGTTAGTTTTTGTTTCAGGGTAGTGAAATCCAGCGGTTTATTTAAAAAGTCATTGGCGCCGAGACGCATCGCTTCCGCCTGTTTTTCCGGATCGCCATAAGCGGTGATCATCACAATAAACGGCGGCGGCTCCGGCTTGTCCTCCCGAATCTGGCGTAATAATTCCAGACCGCTCATGCCCGGCATATTGATGTCGGACAGGATCAGGATGGCTTCCGAGGGGTGTTCCTGAAGAAAGGAGAGTGCTTCTTCACCCGAGAAACAGAAGGCGAACGAAAAAGCGCCCTCCCGGATTTCCCGGCGAAAACGTTGCTCGAATAGGGCTTTGATGTCTTGTTCGTCGTCAACGACTAATATTTTCATTGTTCAATAGTTTTTTCCTGAAACTGAAAATGGAGGTATCGGATCGGATATTAGTGCGGCAACCGGATGACAAAGGTCGTTCCATGGCCCTCTGTACTGTCTACTTCCAAAGTTCCGCTATGCCCTTTCGTCACAATATCAAATGCCAACGAAAGCCCGAGGCCGGTACCCTGGCCGGTTGGTTTGGTGGTAAAAAACGGTTGAAATATTTTGGCTTTCAGGTCTTTTGGAATCCCCGTACCGTTGTCTTGAATACGAATTTCCACCATGTCTGACTTCAGCAACCGTGTCGAAACCGTAACGGTGGGTTCGTAACCTTCGGGCGCCTGGTTTTTCCGTTGTGTTACGGCGTAAAACGCGTTGTTAATTAAATTAAGCAGCACCCGTCCGAAATCCTGCGGGATGATATCCACTTTATCAATGGCCGGGTCAAAATCCGTCACCATACCTGCATTGAAATTTTTGTCTTTGGCCCGCAATCCATGATAAGCCAGACGGAGGTATTCATCGGCCAGTACATTCAGGTCGGTTGGCTCTTTTTTGCCAGTGCTGGTGCGGGAGTGTTGCAGCATGGCGGTGACAATATTGGCTGCCCGCTTGCCGTGGTGGTTTATTTTTTCTTGGTTTTGAGCCAGGTCGCGCGCTAAATCCAGCACCAGCGCTGTATCCATTTCCGGCTTTTCAACGGCTTCTTTCAGCTCCTGCGCCAACTCAAGGCTGAGTTCGGAGAAGTTGTTGACAAAGTTCAGCGGGTTCTGGATTTCGTGGGCGATGCCGGCGGTGAGTTCGCCGAGGGAGGCCATTTTTTCGGAATGTACCAGTTGTGTCTGGGCAGATTTGAGTTCGGCCAGGGTTTTTTCGAGTTCCTCTTTTTGGGCGGTCAATTCTGTCGTACGCGCCACGACCAGATGCTCCAGTTCTGCTTTTCGGGCTTCCGCTGCGCGGATTTGCTCCTCTTCTTTTCTGCGTTGCTTGCGTTCTTTATTGTTTTGTATAAAGGCGTAGATTCCAAAACCGATGAGCCATAAAACGGAAAACCCTTCGGCCGTCCCAAAATATCCGTCATAGGTTTCATAAAAAGACGGCGCTACATAGCGCACGATGGCCACTAATACAGAGATACCCGCATAAGGTAAAAGAGCAATGGAAAACATGCGGGCAGGGTTGTAATCCCGCAACAGGTAAACGGTAACCAGAAGCAGCAGGTAAATAATCTCACCAAACCATTCATCAATAAAATGAAGCCAGGGAATTAGTGCGAGCAGAAAATAAAGGATGGAACCAACCCAAACCTTAGACAATACCTTATCCCATTCAGGTAGCCGCACGGAGGTCTCCAGGATTTTACGAGTCACATGTATCACAGCATTGCCAAATAAAATAATTGGTACTAATTCCATAGTCGCCTTTTATAGGTCGTTGAGAGAGATGTAGTGCATGAGGATGGTTGGGCTGGAGCAAATGTAGCAATGCAGTCGTTCCCTGTAACCGAAATAAAAGCGAGGCACCACACTACTGGACATTTTTGGAATGAGTTTGACAAACCTGGAAGGTCTGGGTACACGAAAACAAAAATGTCCAGTAGTGTGGCGAGGCGCTTCTAATCATTTTAAATGTCGGCAAAAAAAGTCCAAATTTACCTCAAAACAAAAAGGCAACAATCTGAAAAACAGATTACTGCGTTTGCTGCAGGGCTGGCGGGATTCGAACCCGGTACCTCTGGCTGAGACAGGGCGACACTCTAACCGGATGGGCTACCAAACTAAAAGCGGGAAGGGTAAAAAAGGCGAAGAAAAAGGCGGTGTGAGGTGCTACATACCTCAATCCTGTGTATCCGTGCCGCCTGCGTAGGCAAGTTCCGATGTTCGGAGGGGGAGGGAAAGAAAGGCAAGAAGGGGTACGGCAGCCCTGTCAAGAACGAACGGTTTAGGGGTGAATGCCCCCTTGTACGCAACTTGTATGTACACAAAAATGAATTGTGTAGGGCAACTTGTCGCAAACTATTGATGAAAATGTGGGCCCGGCAGGAATTGAACCCGCGACCGTCTGATTATGAGTCAGCTGCTCTAACCACCTGAGCTACGGGCCCGATGACCGCTGGGTGCGGTCAGTTTCGGCGCAAAAGTAACGGAATTTTGCACGAACCCAAATGCTTCCGCAATTCAGTCCACTTTTGCCTTGAATTCATATTTTAGGCCTTCATATTCTTTCAGCACCATTTTTACCGACCCAACGGACACAGGGGTTTCAATCAGGACTGGGATGTGGTTCTGGTCGTCCGAAACCCACACCATCATTTTGGCTTCGTTCTTGAACACGTTGCCCACAATGACCTGTGGCTCGAACTTTAGTGTGTTGTAACGACCCATACCGCGTATCTTTTTTCGGCCCTCCTTGCCCAAGTAGCGCATTTTCAGCGGAAACTCATCTTGATCCATAAAAATCCGAAACGGCTCCTCTGTGCCCGAGTTTTTGCTTGCAAAGTCAATGGTGCGCAAAAAGTACAGGCTGGACAGGATGTCGTGAACATTTTCTTTTACCGTGTGCTCGGTTTTCGTTTCCGGTTCGCCGCGTTTGGGTGCGCGCCATACAGTCATGGTGCGGTCGGCCTGGTTGAAGGAAATTTTTTCAAAAATATGGTACTTGCCCTCGTTGACGGTTCTTTCTGAGTACGTAGGAAAAAGCGTCGTTTTGTCCACCCAGGAGTCGTGCTTGTCCTCGGCTTTGAAAAACCACTCGTACGAGTCGTAGGTCTCTCCGTGTGCTTGATAGTGGTACTGTTTTTCCTCGTCGAACACGCGAAATGTAACCTCCCCAGCGGCCAGCCACACGAAGTTCCAGTTGTAATAAATTTTATAGGTGAGTTTTTCCCCGTGTTGGAAAGTGCCGTTAGCCGCACCTGTAGCCGTTGCCGGCCCCGGGGGCGACACCGGCTGCTGATGGGCATTAGATGAAAAGAACGGGCAAAGGGCGAGACAAAGGCTCAGGGCAGACGACTTGATTTCTTTCATGTTGAATTGCTTTGGCAATGCAGACGCAGATGCAAAAAAAAGTACCAGTAAACGTGACGCAGTTTTGATTTAGTATCTAAGGAAGCGAGCGCAAAAAATGGGCAACCCCCGGTCATGCCGGAAGTTGCCCATGCAGTTGTATTGATTCAATGGGGCCGTTCGCCCCATTGAAGGGAGTACTCCTTAGAAGCCCGAAGCCTTGTTGCCCATAAAGCGGCCTTTGCCAGCATCGGGGCCTTCGGGGCGAGCTTTGTCGGCTTCGCCAGCCTTGGCTACGCGGAAATCGGCGCGGCGGTTGAGGCCCGAAGAA
This sequence comes from Saprospiraceae bacterium, assembly GCA_040080915.1. GTDB lineage: Bacteria > Bacteroidota > Bacteroidia > Chitinophagales > Saprospiraceae > M3007. The sequence goes on along the minus strand of JBEBHD010000003.1, from coordinate 16,242 downwards.
CCTTTGTCAGGCACCAAAGCGCTGCCTTCGCCAGCATAATCCAGCACCAGACGGTCGCGGGAGATACCATGCTGGTTCACAAGGAACTCGATAGCAGCCATAGCGCGGTTGTACGACAGCACATTGTTGTAACCTTCCGAACCCACAGCATCGGTGTGGCCAGTGACGGCAACACGCACCTTGGAGTTGTTCTTCAGCACCTGTGCGATCTGGTACAGTTTGGCGTACTCGTCGTTGGCGATGTTGTAGCTATTGCTAGCGTAGTTGATGATCGGCAGGAACCAGTCGGAAAGGCCCTCTTGTACCGGCAGTTTGAAGTTGGCCAGTTTGGCATCAATGAGTCGGTTCACGTCGTTCTCATTGATCGGCTTCGGCACTTGGGCAACGCCGTTGGCATCAACCGGGTAGCCCGGAGGTGAGTACGGCTCTTTGTCCTTGTAGTCGTCCACCTTGTCCATGTCGCTGTCCAATTTCACGCCGCGCGTGTCCACGCGAGCATTGGCAGGGCTTTCTTTTTCCTGGTCAATCATGTCAATGATGCCGTCGCCGTCGGTATCCGTCGGGTCATACACCGGACGGGCCTCCAAGGCTGCGATAGCGTCGCTAACTTGTTGCATCGGGTTGGCCCAGTACAGCGGCTCGGATTTGGCCGCACCGTTTTTGTCCTTGCCGCCGAGGTTGAAGTTCAACGACAAGTGTGGGTAGTGCAGGAAATCACTGAAGGAGGTAGCGGCAACATCATCACGAACATTTTCGTCGCTATCCAGAATGTCTGAATCGCCGCCCAAAACAGAAATGAAGGTGTATTCAATACCCAGATTGAACTTCGGGCTGAAACGAAAAGCAAGGCCTGCTCCTGCTTCAAATGATCCGCGAAGGCTCGAAGGTGAGGTACCTGTCCCATTTGGAGAGCCACGTAGTGGATCAATTTCGACATTCACATAGTCCGTCGAAAAGCTGTTAGCGCCGAGGCCTGCGAACAGGTTTATGGCAACTTTTCGATTAGGCTTGTCGAAGCGGAAGTTGTTGACGGTCACCACCAACTGAGCAGAGCCGGAAATCCAGCTCATTTCGGAAGTTGATGGCCCCGGCATGGGGCCCGTTTCACGCTCGCTTTTGGTTTTGGCGTACAACGCGCCGACACGTACTGAAAAAATGTGGTCGAGGGATTTGCGCACGTGCAAGCCGCCGCCGAATCCGAGTTTTCCGTCAAGGTCGCCGGAAACGAACGGGACACCGGCATGGATGCCCAGTTCCCATTGGTCGGCAGGAGTAAAGGAGCGGTAAGCACCGCCCGCGGGCGCAGCAGCGTCTTGAGCCGAAAGGCTGACGGAAGCGCACAAAAAGAGAACAGCGAATACTAAGTTTCTAACTGTCATAGGGTCACTGCATTTAGATTTAAAAAATGTTAACAGTTTAGTTCAACGCTTTTGAATTGGCGTAATCGTGAAAATGCAAAGTATGGTTTGTTTTTTTGGGCGTAAACGTCGGTTGTTTTTTGAAAAAAACCTAAAGCCCAGTCTAATAAGGGCCAAATATAGGTGATTCAAGGAAACATTATTTGGAGCAGCATTTTTTTTTATTTCAGTAAGCAAACTGCGACAGTTTGTTCCTCCAGTTTGTCGCTTGCCGCAGAAAGCCGCCGCAAAAGTAGCGAAAATAGTATTCGATTCTCCTTTTCGCGAAAAAGTCGTGTTGGCCCCTCAATTATACTTCGCGCTGCGAGGTTTGTGCATGGCCTTCGGCCTACTATTTTGATTATCAGCGCTCAGTATGATAAAAGCGGCTTCGCACCTTACGGTGCGAGGTATAATATCTTTGCGGGCTGGTGGACTTTTTTCCTTTCGTTTTCAAACAAACGCCGTTTTTTGCTGCCAAAACTGTCCCTGATCATGCTGCAAAACTGGCTCAAACCACTTCCGGCCGTGCTGCGAAAAACCGCCGACGCGCTCGAAGATTATACATTCGGAAAGGCTGTCCGGTTTTTCGGGACCGATTTGCCCGACCTGAGAGGCGTGCGTGTTGCCCTGCTCGGAGCAGGCGAAAAGGAGGCAAACGCCGTGCGCGATGCCCTGTACCGAACAGTATTCCCATTTCCGAAGGGAATGGTGGCCGATTTGGGGAATTTGCGCCGGGCCGAGTCTTCCGTGCTCATGCCCGTTTTGTACGAACTGCTGAGCGGCAACGTCGTGCCGGTGGTGCTCGGCGGGCGCGATTCCCTTGCCGTCGCGCAGTTCCACGCTTATCAAGAAGCCAAATCACTGGCCAACTTGGTCGTTATTGACGAATCCTTGCTCCTGACTGGCCCGAACGAGCGGGCAGTTTACGCGCCGATATTGCAGCCGCGTCACCCGCTGTTGTTCCATTTTGGACTCGTCGGCTTTCAATCGCATCAAACACCGCCCGGCATCACGGATTTTTTGAACGCGAACAACTTCGACTCGGTACGCTTAGGCAAATCAAGGTCGGCTGTGGAGGAGACAGAGCCTGTGCTGCGCGATGCCGACCTGCTGACGGTTCACCTACGCGCTCTGAAACAAACAGAAGCGCCCGGAGTGGCCGATCCTTCGCCGTCGGGTTATTTCGCGGAAGAAGCCTGCCAACTGTGCCGATACGCCGGAATGAGCGACAAACTGACCTCGTTCGGCATCTACGGACATCACCTCGAACGGGATACCGGGCAGCAAACGGCGCAGACGATCAGCCAGATGGTGTGGTATTTTCTCGATGGTTTTTTCAGCCGGAAAGACGACTACCCGGCATCCAAGGACGGGCTGACGGAGTATATCGTGGACTACCGGCAGCTCCAGTTTCAGCTCACCTTTTGGAAAAGTACCCGAAGCGGGCGATGGTGGATGCAAACACCCGTGGCAAGCAAAAGGAAGTTTCAACGGCACTACCTGGTCCCGTGCTCCTTTCTTGACTACCAAGCCGCCTGCCGGGACGAACTGCCCGACAGGCTTTTGCAGGCCTTGCGCCGGTTTGGGAATTAGGATGTTGCAATGACGACACGCTCCAACCCTATGCCCCGTGATGCTTTGACCAAGATAAAAGCGTTCTCGAAGCCTTGCTGCTCAAACCAGGTTTTGGCTGTGCCTGCATCGGGAAAGTTCAGCGCGTTGTAGCGGGACGGCGCACAACCGGCAAATTCCGGCCCCACAACTGCGAGTGCGTCCAATCGGAGGCTTGCCGCATACCGCAAAATCGCCCGGTGCTCTTTTTTGCTTTCGGCACCCAATTCGAGCATGTCGCCCAACAAAGCAACTTTTTTCCCGGCGGTGGCCGTTTGGAGCGTTTCCAAGGCAACCCGCATACTGGAGGGGTTGGCGTTGTAGGCATCGAGAAAGATCGTGTTGCTGCCTTGCGTGAGTACCTGAGATCGGTTGTTGGCGGGCCGGTACGTTTCAATAGCGGATTTGATCTTACTGGCGGGCACTTTGAAGTACACCCCGAGTGCTACGGCGGTCATGATGTTGTGAAAATTGTGGCGGCCCATCAGTTGGGTATGCAGCTCCACGGCTTGGCCGCTCTCCGAAAGAAAGGCAGCATGTACGAACGGTTCGTTGGAAAGCAGCTGGATGTCAACAAGACTGTCTTGTGCCCGGAGCGCTTCGGCGGCGGCGTAAACCACCTTTTTTTGTACAGCCCGGGCCATTTTGCTCAAATATTTTTCGCTTGCATTTACAAAAGCGCAACCGTTTTGCCGGGCCAGATACTCGAACAGCTCCCCTTCGGCTTTTTTCACGCCCTCCAAGCTGCCGAAGCCTTCAAGATGCTCTTTGCCAATGTTGGTAAGCAGGCCGTGGGTAGGCGCGGCAATAGCGCACAGTTGCTCGATGTCGCCAGCATGGTTGGCTCCCATTTCGATCACGGCCACTTCCGTATCTGCGGGCATGGCCAAAAGCGTAAGTGGCACCCCGATGTGGTTGTTAAGATTGCCTTTTGTGCTGTGGCATGGGTAGTGGTTGCTTAGCACGGCTGATACCAGCTCTTTCGTAGTCGTTTTTCCATTGGAACCGCCGATAGCGATCACCGGGATATCGAACTGACGGCGGTGGTAATTGGCTAAGCGTTGCAGGGCTTCCAATGTGTCGGGCACCCGTAAACAGCGGGCAGGGTCGGCCGATACAGGAGGAGCATCCGCCACGGCAAATGCTGCTCCATCGGCCAAGGCATGCTCAACAAATCGGTTTCCGTCAAACTTTTCGCCTTTCAAGGCAAAAAACAAGCATCCGGGCGAGACCTGACGGGAGTCGGTACACACGACCGGGTGTTGCTGAAATACCGAATAGAGGTTTTCCAAAGAAACCATCATTGGAAAAAAAGTGAGTGGAAGGTGTCAGGAATTTGGGAGCCTGCAACAAAAAACGGGAGGGACACGAGGCCCTCCCGTTTTCAGGAGCATATTGATGCACGAAGGCATTATTTGTACTTGCGCTTCGGCGATTTTTTCTTCACTTTGAACTCGTTGCCCGAAGGAGCGTCGTTGCCGGTAGGGGAACCTACACGGGTCATGGCGCAGCGGAAGCCGACAGCCCTGCTTGCTTTGTCCTCTTCGAGGAAACGGCGGGCACCAGGAGACAACCACCATGCGCGGTCGGCCCAAGAGCCGCCTTTGATGACACGGGCCTTGTCGCTAATGAGGGTGCTGATGCCATAGGCGTAGTTTGCTTCGGACTCAATATCCCCGTCAAGGTAGTTGTACACTTCAGGGCGCTTGTAGTTGTCGCGAAGGGCTGTAGTGGTGGTGTCCATCAGTTCATAATTCAGGCGGCCAAGGCTGTCTTTCGTTACGGGAGCGCCCGTTTCCTGGTCCAGCACCTTGGTCGTGAATTTGTTGCCACGGAAGGGGCTAAGGTCCATATTGTCCACATCAACAAGGTCGGTGGACGTGAGCGGACGGAACAGGTCGGCAGTCCATTCATTGACGTTGCCAGCCATGTTGTACAGGCCATAATCGTTGGGCCAGTTGCTGCGCACCGGTGCTGGCGAGAACGCGTTGTCGTTCAGGGCACCAGCCATACCGGCGTAGTCACCGGCGCTGCGCTTGAAGTTGGCGAGTATCTTGCCTTGGTAGCGGTTGCGTTTTTGGTAGCGCACTGTGTTACCGTCCCAGGAATAGATACGGCGGTCGGTGATCAGTTCGTCCTTGCTGGCGGCTTGGTTGCCGACGAGTGAAAGGGCTGCGTATTCCCATTCAGCCTCTGTGGGCAAGCGGTAGATCGGCAGCAAGATACCGTCCTCCAATTTGACGGGCCGCTCGCCACCGGTACGGCGATCGGGCAGGTTCTTGCGAACGGTGCCTTCGTATTGGCCAACAAGGTAGGCCTCGGTGTTGAAGTTGTTCTCGTTTTTCTGATCGGGCGTATTCTCAAGGATGCCGCGCTCAATGAGGATCATCTCGTTCACACGGTCCGTGCGCCACTTACAGTATTCACCGGCTTGAAGCCAGTTGATGCCTACTACGGGATAGTCATCGTAAGCCGGGTGGCGGAAGTAGTTCTCGACGAACGGCTCGTTGTAGGCCAGTTCTTCGCGCCACACCAAGGTGTCGGGCAGTGCGCGTCTCCAAACTTCGGGATACGTGGCACCCCAAGCGTTGGAAACCCAGAACAGGTACTCGCGGTAGTCAACGTTGGCCACCTCGGTTTCGTCCATGTAGAACGTCGGCACGGTGACACGACGCGGAACGTTGTTCCATTCAAACGTCACGTCCTGGTCCGTGAGGCCCTGCGTGAACGTTCCGCCTTCGATCAGAACCAGGTTTGGGCCGGTGGCTTGGCCTTCGTAGTCCAATTTTTCGAATCCTCCCCATTTCTGATCATTGTACTTCCAGTTGGTGGTAGAGGAACGATCGTTTTTTCGTCCGCAACCGACCGCAAGAACGCCCAGTAAAAGCAAGACAAACCCGTGAATGAGTGTTTTTTTCATCGTATTATTATTAGTATAGTAGGTTCTGAAAAAAGAGCAGCAAATGTAGGCAAATAAAACATTTCAAAATGGAGCCTTCCCCAAAATTAACGAGGGAGAAATTTTTTTTGTCGTCTTTGGCCGGGCTATTTGTTGGATTTGGGGCCGTCAATGGAACATTTTGGTGCAGTCATTCAGGTCGTGCGAGCGTTTCCGGCCTTGGTCAAAAAACAGGCCCAATGTCAGTTCGAACGTACTCCCTGCGGTGTTGGCCAAACCCGAAACGGTGTGGTCGTAGCTCAACCCGATCTTGAACATGTCTTGCCGAAACCCGAACATCAAAATGGCAGCATCTGCGTTCCCGAACGTGTGGCGGAACCAAGCGCCCCCAAAAACTGGCCCGACGGCTGTGTAAGCTCCGATATTCAGTTGCTCGTAAGGCCCTTGGGATATGTACAAAAAATTCGGGGAGATAAACGAGGTCATATTTCCTTTATTGCCTTTCTTAACAAGCAGCTCGGTGCCGCCGCTGGCGGTGAAACGCATGGGCAGCCCACCGACAACATTGGTATTTATCAACAGCAGGCCGCGGACGGGCGAGTTTAGGTGTTTAAGCCCAAGGCCCAGCCAAAAGCGGTCGTTCACCAAAAGCAGGCCGGAGGATACATCAAACACGGTTCTGCTCAGCAAGTCGGGTCGAGTTTCGGTGGTGGTGAGCACAGGGCCGCCGAGCGGATCGAGTTGATCAGGGAATACCAATTTTTCCCAGTCCAGGGCCGTTTGCAAAAAACCTGCTTCTACCCCGATCTTCACAGCCAGGCCTTCTGAAATTTTGAGGCGGTAAGCGTAGTTTGCCGAAAAACGGGTGGTGCGCAAGATGCCGTTGCCCGCGTCGTCGCCCTCCAACTGGAAGCCGATACCGCTGTTGAGCCGCTCGATACTTTGTTCGTAAAAAACTGCGTAGGTGCGATAAGCCGTGTTGAACCCGGTCCATTGGTTGCGGTAGGCGGCCCCAGCGCGTGGCGCGTAACTACTTCCGGCAAAAGCCGGGTTCATCTGCAGGGGGGCAGCATAAAACTGGGAAAATATCGGGTCTTGCGCTTCGGCCCGAAGGGCAAAAAAGGCCATTGCGGCCAGTATCAGTTTTCTCATAGAGTGGCAAATGAACGTGACAGGTCAGTTTTAGTAGCGCGGAACTCAGATTTCGGGGCGCAAGTTGGCGGCTTTTTGCTTGCAAACGAAAAAAGAACGCCTCCAACACGGGGCAATTGCCCAAAGTGGACAAACTCCGAGCCGGAGAAACAACCATCCGTGCACCGAGCTGTTTCAATTGCCCACAGATTATTCTCCACATGGCATCCGAACAAACACCGACCCACGACGACCCGACAGCCGCTTCCCGAAAGAAAGACCATATCCAACTGGCTTTCGATAGCCAAGTAGAGCGCATTGCTTTGGACCGACGTTTTTTCTACGAGCCTGCGCTGGCCGCACACCCGCCGCCTGGCGGCTTCCCTCCGTTGGTTTTTTTGGAAAAAAAACTGCGAACACCTGTCTGGGTCTCGTCCATGACTGGCGGAACAGATCAGGCTCGCACAATCAACCTGAACCTTGCCCGCGCCTGTGCCGAGTTTGGCATGGGCATGGGGCTTGGCTCCTGCCGCCAACTGCTGAACGGCAATGAGCACTTACCCGACTTTGACGTGCGCGATGCCATTGGCCCGGACTTGCCCCTGTTTGCCAACCTCGGTATTGCTCAAGTGGAGAACCTGCTTCGGCAAAAACGCCTGCTGGCCATAAACGACCTCTTGCAGCGGCTTCGTGCCGACGGGCTGATCGTACACATCAACCCGCTTCAAGAGGCCATGCAGCCAGAGGGGGACTTCTTTCCCCGTCCGCCGGTGGACACCTTGGCTGAGCTGGCTGCAGAGGCGGATTTCCCGATAATAGTCAAGGAAGTGGGCCAAGGCATGGGGCCGGCCAGCTTGCGAGCGCTGCTCCAACTGCCCTTGGCCGCCATTGAGTTTGCCGCCGCAGGCGGCACCAATTTTGCCAAACTGGAACTCTTGCGCTCCAGCCCGGAGAAACAACAGGTTTTTCAAAAATTTGCCGATGTAGGCCACAGCGCCGAGGAGATGGTGGTTTTCGCCAATCAAGCTCGAGCCGAACTGGGCGACCGGTGTCGTGTCGGGAACCTCATCATTTCCGGTGGCATACGGGATTTTTTGGACGGCTACTACTTGATCAGCAATTCGCACATACCGGCGGTGTACGGCCAAGCGTCGGGATTTTTGCGCCACGCGCAAGGTGACTACGCAGCGCTACAAGCCTATGTGGCGGCCCAAGTACGCGGGCTGGAACTGGCCCAGGCATTTTTGCGCCCCCAAAATATCGGGGCCTGATCGGATTTGGACATCTATTCCGGCTTTTCATTGGCAAACTCCAATAAGCCGACCGCTTTTTGATGGCGGCGGTGCTTGGGGTTGTTAGCCATTTCACGCAGCAGGGCAGACCCTTCTTCCACGCGTTGGGCTTTCAGGTGGGCCAAGGCCGTGTACCATTGTGCATTTTGGTAGAGGCTGGCAGCTGCAGGCGGCACTTGCCGAAGTATGGCGATAGCGCCCTCGGTGTCCCCGGATTCAAGCAGGCAGGTGCCTTTGAGCACCAAGGCGGTGGCACGCGACTCAAACTTTTCATCGGCCAGCACCGCATCCAAATTGGGCAGGGCTTCGGCGCAGTTTTTTGACTGGTAGGCCTCAAGGGCACGTTTGTAACGCACGTCCGGCTCTGTGGCCCCTAAGGTGGCAGACGGATCGAACCTACTATAATAGGTGTCGAAAGCAATAACGGCTTTTTCTTTGGGTACGGCCATGGGCTTGGGAGCAAGAGGGCGGGCTGGGTCGGAAAATGATTTTACGACAAAATAGCCTGCCAAGATCAGGAGCAGGCCTGCACTGGCGACCATCCCCCAGCGCATGTTGCTATTCCCGTTTGCATCTGTCTTGGCAAATATTTGTTCCAGCAAGTCCTGCACACGCCACCACCATGAACGCCAAAAGAGTTTTTGCCGGCCACGGCGGTGGATGCTTTCTCGGCGGTCAAGCAGGGACTGGATTTGCAGCGCCGCGCGGGCGGTTTCGTGCAGGTGAAGTTCGCTGGTCAAGCCGGGGTTGTCTGCCACTTCATCCTCGAAGGCCCTGCGGGCATCTGGCGGCATAGTGCCGTCGAGGTATTGTTCGATTCGAGCGTGTAGCGGGTTTTCCATGATTGTGATTATTTGCGTAGGTTTTTGCGGGTGAGCCAAGCGCACAGGTCGCGGCAGGCCGGCTCTCCCTGTTGACAAAGATTGTTCAATGCCTCTCGCAGGCTCTCCATCCCGCGCGACACCATTTCATGGGCCACTCGGGATGTCTTGAACCCGTGCAATTCGGTGAGTTCCTCGTAGTCGTAACCGTCTAATTTGTTCACGAGCAATGCGCGCCGCTTTTTGGGCATAGTGTCCAAGGCCATCACCACACAGGCAGTGATGCGGTTCAGCCGTTGGCGGCGGTCGCTTTCGTCATCGTGTTCCAGCAGGCGGTTTAGGACATGATCGGAGTCGGCATCTTGCAAGGCATCCAGAAACCAATCGGGCAGGTCAATAGTGTTTGCCGTGTTGCCCAACGGGTCTGTGCCAGTCTTTGTCGTGCGCTTGCGGATGGTGTCAACTCCGCGACGATGGGTGAGGGTGTACAGCATTTTGCCCAATTCCTCGAATGTCTCGCCGTTGCGGATCTTCCAATCCAACTCGGTGAGCGCATCGGAGAAGGCCGACTGGGCATCGTCGTAGGACAGGCGCTGCTGCCGCACGCCGATCTGTCGGACTAAGTAAAAATACTTGTCTTGCAAGTAGTCTCCGGCACGCATGCGGGCTATGCCGCCCTGCCGGATCATCTGGATCAGTTGATCGTCGTTCATGGAATTGTTTCGAAGGCGCGGGGAGATACGGGCGGAATGCCCGGCAAATATACAGGCTCAAATATTTTTTCCGGGTTTTGAAAAAAACAGTTGACTGACGAAAACAGCCCGCGACAATCTTTCGGCAAACCAAGACGGAAAACGCGCTTTTCAAAAAAAATACCACACAACACTGGAAACCAAATGTGCCCACCCCGGATTGCCTTAAAACCCAAAACGCAGTTGATGACTCGTTTGCGCCCCAAGCCTCCCCGCCTTAGGTTTTTTTAGTCCCGTGGATCAACTAATCCCACAAACCCCAAAACCATTTGAAAACTACTCATAGCGGAGTGCCTCGATGGGGTCGAGTCGTGATGCTTTCATGGCCGGGTAAAAGCCCGACACGATGCCGACGATCATGCACAGCGTGAAGCCGAGGAACATCCAGCCCCAAGGCACGAGAAAGGTGCCGCCCAAAAGCGGTGTTACGATATTGCCTACCAGAATGCCAAGCAGGATGCCCACCACGCCGCCGATCTGGCAGATGACTACGGCCTCGGTCAGGAACTGGGAGAGGATGCTTTTGCGCGTGGCACCGAGGGCTTTGTAAATGCCGATCTCCCGCGTGCGCTCGGTCACGCTCACCAGCATAATATTCATCAGGCCGATGGCCGCGCCCAACAGGGTCATCAGGCCGATGGCAATGGTGGCCAGGCGCAGATTGGTGGTATTTTCCTTCAAAATAGCGACGAGGCTGTCGCTGGTGAAAAACTCAAAATCGTCTTTTTCGCTGGGTCTCAAGCCGCGTATTTTCCTGAAAAGGCCGGTCGCTTCCGATTGGGCTGCTTCCAAATCGGTCGAGTTGTGTACGGACACCACCAAATCGTAGTCCGTGTCGGGAGTGCCGTAAATGGCCCGCACATTGGCCAGTGTGGCGTACACGGCCCGGTCGGCCTGGTTTCCCATAGTCGCCCCTTTGGACCGAAGCACGCCTACCACCCGGTAGCGGTTGTTTCCCACGAGCACGATCTGATCCAAGGCGCGTTCCGGCTTGTCGTCGAACAGGGTTTTGACGATTTCCCGGCCCAGCACAATTTTAGAATGGCCGTCCTGCACCTCGCTTTTGGTGAAATTGCGGCCAAATTCCAGGTCCAAACCCTTCACGCCAAAGTAGCCTTCATCCACGCCGATTACCCCGATGTTCGGGTTGGTCTTTTTGGTGGCGCTTTTCACAGAGGCCAAATTGGTGGCCCAGAGGGAAACGGATATGGTAGCAGGAAAATCGAACCGCTCCTGAAAATCCATCGCTTGTTCGTAGCGGATCGGGTCGCTGGGTTTTTGGCGGCGCCCGCCCCGGCTGCCCCCGCCGTCGTTCCATTTGCGGGAAATGCTGAACGAATTGGCTCCGAGGCCCGAAAAATTGTCGTTCAGGGAATAGGCGATGGCATCAATCGCCGTGAGAATCCCCACCAGGGCCATGATACCGAAAGCGATGATCATCAGGGTCAGTACGGCACGCATCATGTTGGCACGAATATTCTGGAAGGCAAGGCGAAGTATTTCGGAAAACGGCATGGCGTTCGGTTGACGTGAATTTGAAAGCGGCCAAAAGTACCGACATTTGCCGCCAGTGTGCCCGCCTTTTGAGCGGAGTCAGCCTTTTTTCGATCAATGCCCGATTCGGGCGGATTTTCACCACAAATGAACTTGTTTCGCAGCCCGGCGCTTTTTGCCGCATACCCCGACCTCGTAGCTGCCGAAAGCACCCGCCACGGTGGCGCAAGCCCTGCTCCGTACCACTCCCTGAACCTCGGAAAAAACACCGCCGACGATCCAGTCAGCACTGCCGAGAACCGCCGCCGGTTCTCGGCAGCGCTCGGTTTTTCGCCCCAAGAATTAGTCTGGAGCAAACAGGTACACGGCGCAGAAATTTTGGTGGCCACGGCCGCTGGTGGCGCGGAAGGTTTCGATGCCTTGGTGACTCAAACGCCGGGCTTGGTTTTGTCCGTATCGGTGGCCGACTGCACCCCGGTGCTCGTGTTCGACCCCATGCACCGCGCCGTGGCGGCCGTTCACGCGGGTTGGCGTGGGGCGGCGGCGGGCATCGTTGGCAAAACTCTGCACGTCATGGCCGAGCGGTTCGGCACCCGAGGAGCCGATTGCCTGGCTTACGTCGGCACCTGCATTGACGAATGCTCCTTCGAAGTAGGCGAGGAAGTTGCCACCGCGTTTGACCCGGCATTCACTCGCTACGACCCCGCCCGCGCCAAGTTTTTTGTTGACCTGAAAAAAGCCTGCGCCGCCCAACTGTTGGCTCAAGGGCTGATCGCCGACCGCATCGAAATCTCTCCCTACTCCACCGTGCTGCACAACGCGGACTATTTTTCGCACCGAAAAGAAGGCGGCGTGACGGGGCGCATGCTGGCTGTGATCGGGCTGCGGTAGAAATAAGCCCTCACTGCCCCGCATCACTCAATCACTCAATCACTCACTGCACCATCAACTCCCTCAATTTGGCCACAGCCGTCGTGCGGCTCGTCACGTCAAGTTTGAAATAGGCGTTGTTGATGTGCTTTTTCAGGGTATTGACGGCGATGTACAGTTCGGCGGCGATCTGCTGGTTGGTTTTGCCTGCGTACAAGAGTCGGAGTACCTCGAACTCGCGGTCGGTCAAGGGTGCCAGCAGGCCGGTATTGAGGCGGTCGAGCGCGAGGTCGGGCACATGGCGGTTGGCATTGGCGGCGTGATTGGCCAAGGCGATCTCGATGGTAGCGTACAGCGTTTTTTCATTGAACGGTTTTACGATAAATCCGAACGGGCTGGTCTGTTTGGCGCGGTCGAGCGTGGCCTTGTCGGAGTACGAGGTCAGGTACACGAACGGGATGAAACAGTGCCGGTTGATGTGCTCGCCGAGATGGATACCGTCAAGTTCGGCCTCAAGGTTGATATCGAGAATGGCAAAATCGGGCGGGTTTCGCTTCAGTTGGTACAGGGCTTCTTCCGGGTCGTGGGCGATTCCGCTCACCTCGTAGTCGTGGTTGCGCAGGTACATGGCGATGTTGCGTGCGATAAGCGGCTCGTCTTCTACGATCAGTACTCGGATGGTGGTCATGGTGTTTCGCTGGTTTTGAATTTCGAAATAAACAGCTGCACGTCCGTGCCCTTTGTGCCGTCCAGCAGCAGGCTGGCCTTCAGTTTTTGCGCAAACGCGTAGATCATTTCGTAGCCAAAAGAAGTGTTGCGTTCGGGATCGAAGTTGGGCGGCAGGCCGATGCCATCATCGGCTACCCGGAGCCATAGCTGCGGCCCTTTCCGTTCCAAGACTACCGAAATAGTGCCAGTACTGCGGCCTTTGAACGCGTACTTAAGCGCGTTGCTGATCAGTTCGTTCAGGATCATGCCCAGCGGTACCGCCGTGTCGGTGTGTAGCCGTATGGGTTCCACGCGCAGATCGAGGCGGATACTGTCGGGGCGGATGTTGTAGGCACCAAAAAGGTGACTCGACAGCATGGCGATGTAGTCGTGCATGTCTACGGTGTTCGATGCCTCGTCCAGGTAAAGGTTTTGGTGAATAAAAGCCATCGCCTGCACCCGCAAGATAGCCTCTTTTATGGCCACCTTGGCACGCTGGTGGTGCATGGTCAATGATTGCAGGTCAAGCATGCTCGAAATCACCTGCAAATTGTTTTTCACCCGGTGGTGTACCTCTTTGTTGAGCACAATTAGCTCGTCGGACTGTCGTCGGATGATGGCATTGTTGCGGCGTTGTTTTCGAAACTGGTAAAAAATAACGCCGCCCAGCAGGGCAAACAGCCCCAGGCCGAGCCAGAGCAAACGCTGGAGCCTGCGCTCCTGATCAAGGTTTTCCTGCTTGAGGGCGTTCTCGCGATTGAGCACGGCGTTGAACGATTTTTCCCGGTTGAGTTGTTCGCTGCGCAGCCGTGCTTCGGTTTCCAAGGCTGCGAGCAACAGGGCTTGATTGGTCAGCGCCGAGTCTTGGTACAGGTATTGGCGCAGTAAGGCGGCCTTGGCCAGCTGTTCCTGCCGCAGCTCGGCGGCTTTGAGCGCGTTGTTGAGGTTGAGGTACTCAATTTCTTTTTCGCGCAGGGCCGTGGTGGCAGCATCATTGATCTCGGCGCTGATGCGCTCGATATTTTCGGTTCGGAAAATGTCCTTGTACCGGTTGAGGTGAACCATCGCCTCAAATGCCGCCCGGTAGTCGCCGTTTTTTTGATGGAGCAGCGCCATTTGATCCAAGGCGGCAATGGCCAGTTCAGGATTTTGCGAGCCTTGAATCAGGGCCTTGGCTGAATCCAAGTACACCTTGGCGCGGTTGTGGTCTTGCTGTGCGAGGTAAAAATTGGATGTTGCCGAAAGCAGCAGGATATTGGCCGACGGGTTGTGCTGACGATCCACCAACTCGCGGGCTTTTTGCAAACTGCGCTTAGTGTCGTCAAGGCGCTCCAAGAAGGTCAGGATGATTGCCTCTTGAATGATGGCATCCGCCTCTGCGGCTTGGTTGCCGTTGGCCATTCGCAACACTTCCCGGTTATGGGCCAGCGCTTCTTCGTAGTTTTTTTCGGAAAAATAAAGCCGCGCCAACCGGGTATGACAATCGGCAACGGCGGCGGAATCGCCCAATGCGGCATTGACCTTCAGGGCACGGGAAAAATGGTTGATGGCAGCCTCCGAATACCCGAACTGCGCCTGGATGCCAGCCATTTTTTGCAAACAATCGGCCAATAGGCGGGCCTGCTCGGTTTTGCGCAGCAACGGCATCGCCTCGCGGTAGTGGTCAATGGATTGCCGGAAATAGTTGCGGGCGGCGTACGCATCGCCAATGGACTTGAGCAGCCGCCCCAGTGCAGCCTCGTCGCCGGATTGGCGCACGGAGGGCAAGGATTGTTCCATCTCACGAATGTCGGTAGGGTTCGCACCATGCCAAACGCCGGCAGGGTTGGAAACCCTGCCGGCGTTGCGCTCGCCGTTTTGCCCAAAACCGGCAGCACAGCCCAAAACCAGCAAAAAAAGGCACAACAGGCGCGAAACGACAACCACGGTATTTATTTTGAAACAAATCTACGGTGCCCGTTCGTTGTGCGACTACTCCCAAGGGGCCATTTTCACCGTGCGGACTTGTGAGACAGCTTCGTTTAGGAGCCGTATCCAACAATCCTCGACTAATTTTTGGAAAAAATAAAATCCTGCTTGGAAATTCAGCGTCACGAAGATTACCTTTGCAGCCCGAAAAAACAACCACAGTTGGCTCCGTAGCTTAATGGATAGAGCATCTGACTACGGATCAGAAGGTTAGAGGTTCGAGTCCTCTCGGAGTCACCAAATTTACAAGCGCTTGGTTTTCATCGGCGAGCAGTTTTTTGCCACCGCCATCAGGCAATCCAACGTACACAACAAGTCAAGAAAGAGTCATGTCGAAAGTTTGTGATTTGACGGGGAAAAAGACGATATCAGGCAACTATGTATCGCACTCCAACCGCAAGACGAAGCGCCGGTTCCACCCGAACCTGCAGACAAAAAAGTTTTTCATGCCGGAAACGGGCGAGTGGGTCACCCTCAAGGTGAGCTGCGCCGCCATCCGCACGATCAGCAAATTGGGCCTTTACGCCTACATCAAAAAATTGGAAAAGAAAGGCGACATCGTCTACCACGGCAACGAAATGGGCTGCTAAGCCTTGGTTGCGACAACTGACTCGCGCATACAACATCAAACACAATGGCAAAGAAAAGCAAAGGCAATCGGCTCCAGATCATCCTTGAGTGTACGGAGCACAAAAACAGCGGTTTGCCCGGCACCTCTCGGTATGTTTCCCAGAAAAACCGCAAAAACACCCCGGAGCGCCTCGAACTGAAGAAATACAACCCGATCATGCGGAAGTACACCGTACACCGCGAGATCAAGTAAAGCACGTCAAGTCCTATTTTTCACCATAAAAAGCACGGAACGCCATGGCAAAAAAAGTTTCCAAAAACGCTCGTGTGGCCCAACGCGCCGCCAACGCCGGCTCCGGCAAGGACCATGTGAAAGTGGTAAAGGCCGTCAAAGACCCGGCCACCGGACGCTACACCTACAAGCAAATGATCGTCCACAAAGACAAAGTGAAGGATTTCTTCACGGACTCGAAATAAGCCCTCCGGGGCCAACCCAGACGGGGCGACCGGCGTATGCGCTGGCCGCCCCGTTTTTGTTGTAGGCCCGTACCTGTTTAGGACCCGCTTGCGGTGGCACTAAACGCAAAAAAATGCACCACAGATTTTCACAGATTCACACAGATTTCCCCCTTCCCGTTAAAAAATCTGTGTGAATCTGTGAAAATCTGTGATTGAAATTGGTTCGCCGGAGCAGGTGCTAAATAGGTACGTAGGCCCAAAGATTCC
>JBEBHD010000309.1:0-5317 GCA_040080915.1 Saprospiraceae bacterium | reverse complement strand
GTCGGCGGTCAGACCGATGAGCGATACCGGCAACGCGTCGGTAATAAATTCTTTCTCGTACTCAACGGCCTCGGTGATGATGGCTTCGACCTCAGCGGGGTCAAGTTTATGGTTTAGCATGGAGTAGAGCAGGCAGGCAAAATCGCAGTGCATGCCCTCGTCGCGGCTGATGAGCTCGTTGCTGAACGTGAGGCCCGGCATGAGGCCGCGTTTTTTGAGCCAAAAAATGGCGCAAAACGAGCCGGAAAAAAAGATGCCTTCCACAGCCGCAAAGGCGACAAGCCTGTGGGCAAAGGTGGGCGCGTTTTCGATCCACTTCAGAGCCCAGTTGCCTTTTTTGGCCACGCAATCCAAGTTTTGCAGGGCATGAAACAGGAAATCCTTTTCCTTGGGGTCTTTAATATAGGTGTCAATGAGCAGGGAGTACATCTCGGCGTGAATGTTCTCAATGGCAATTTGAAAACCGTAGAAGCAGCGGGCCTCAGGGATTTGTACCTCCCGCATGAAATTGAGCACGAGATTCTCGTTCACGATGCCGTCGCTGGCTGCAAAAAACGCCAAAACGTGCTTGACAAAGTGCCGCTCGCCGTCGCTGAGCTTGTTGTCCCAGTCGTTCAGGTCGGCAGCCAAATCAATTTCCTCGGCCGTCCAAAACGAGGCTACTGCGGTTTTGTACATCTTCCAAACCTCTGCGTAGTTGATGGGGAGGATTACGAAACGGTCGGGATTGTCCGCCAAGATCGGTTCTGTGGTTGGTGTTCTGTGTACCATGAGTAAAAAAGAGTGCGTGTGGGTGCGTAAATTGGTTGACGTTTTTTCGGCGCAGGATGCCCCGACAACAGTCATTTTGACCATTGTTGAGGACTTGATTCAGAAGACGCAAAGGATTGCAAAAACACCTGCTCAAAAAACCGAAAATGAAACTTTGAGCAGGATCAAACGCGACAGGGTCGTGCTTGGCGAAGCGCTGACAAAAGTAGGGTTTTTTTCTTTGGTGCCAGCCTGTTTTTTCCACACATTGTGGATAACTAATTCAACAAATTGAAAATCAAGGATAAAAAAAGCATTTTCAAGTTGTCCACATTGTGGATAACTTGTGTTGATAAAATTTAGACCACGCGGCGGCGGGCGGCTTGCCTTCTGTTTTTCAGCCCGCCACCTTGTCCTTTTTTTTCTGTGCCCCGTGTACTCTCCTTCGGAAGCCAACAGCCAATACCCAAAGCCACTACCTTCGCGCTGCCATGTTGGACAAAACGCCGTTGGTGCTCAACCAGGAATTCCGCTACGCCCTCGACACTTTGGAAAAGGAGGGGCGCAGCATGTTCGTCACCGGACGGGCGGGCACGGGCAAGAGCACGTTGCTGCAGCTGTTTAAAAATACCACCCGCCGCAAAACGGCTGTGCTGGCACCCACGGGCGTAGCCGCACTGAACGTGCAAGGGCAAACCATCCACTCCTTTTTTGGCTTCCCGCCGCGCATCGTCACGCCACAGGAGGCGAGCCGGCGAACATCGCGCAAAGACCTACTGCGGCTGTACCGCAACTTGGAGACCTTGGTCGTGGACGAAATTTCGATGGTGCGGGCCGACATCCTCGACGGCATCAACCGATTTTTGCAGGTCAACCGCGAAAACATGGCACCCTTCGGCGGCGTGCAGGTGGTGCTGTTCGGCGACCCGTTCCAGCTGCCACCGGTGGTAACCAATGACCCCGTGGAGCGCAGTTATTTCACCGACTACTACGACTCGCCGTACTTTTTTTCCGCCAAGGTGTTCAGGGAGTCGGATTTTGCGCCCGAAATGCTCGAACTGGGCAAGGTGTTCCGGCAGGAATCGCGCCATTTTCTGAACCTGTTGGAGGCTGTTCGGATCAACGAACTCGACCACGACGACCTGGAATCGCTCAACATCCGGCACCTGCCCGGCTTCACCGAAACGGAGGGCTACATCACCCTCTGCGCCCGCAACGCCACCGCCGACCGCATCAACCGCGACGAACTGCTTCGGCTGACCGGGCGCGAGCAGGTGTACCTGGCCGAGGTAAAAGGACAATTCGACCCGGCGCTGTTTCCCACGGAGGCCGCGCTCAAGTTGCGCGAAGGCGCTCAGGTGATGTTCGTAAAAAATGACCCGGAAAAGCAATTTGTCAATGGTACGATCGGGCAGGTAGTGGAATTGCGGGCCGAACGGGTGGTAGTGGCCGTCGAGGATGCCGATGGCAAAAAACGAACGATCACCGTGGCCCAGTTGGAGTGGGAAATCGTGCGGTACAAAGCCTCGCCAGTGGGCGACATCGAGACCGAGTCCATCGGCTCGTTTCGGCAGTTTCCACTCCGGCTGGCCTGGGCCATCACGATCCACAAAAGCCAGGGCAAAACCTTCGACCGGGTGCTGCTCGACCTCGGTAGCGGTGCGTTCGAACACGGGCAACTATACGTAGCCCTAAGCCGCTGCCGCACGCTGGAGGGCATCGTACTGCGCCAGCCCATTCGCCACCAGGACGTGATCACCGACGAGCGCGTGACCGAGTTTTTTTCCCAATATTTCCGCTGAAAAACCAACCTGTCTTTCGCCAATCGAATAGTGCAAAACATGACGCTGCTTTCCATTTCTCCCATTGACGGGCGCTATGCCGACAAGACCAAGGAACTGGCGGACTACTTCAGCGAGTACGCCCTGATCCGCTACCGCGTTTTCGTGGAAATCCAATATTTCATCGCCCTATGCCAGTACGGACTGCCGCAACTGGCCGATTTCGAGGACGCGAAGATTGACGAGCTGAACGCGATATTCGAGAATTTCAGCACCGCCGACGCGGAATACGTCAAATCCATCGAGCGCACCACCAACCACGACGTGAAAGCCGTGGAGTACTTCCTCAAAGAACGCTTCGACGGCCTCGAACTGGGGCACCTGCGCGAGTTCGTCCACTTCGGCCTCACCTCGCAGGACGTGAACAACACCGCCACCCCGCTGCTTTTCAAAAATGCGCTGCAAGGCGTGTACTACCCGCTGCTCCAGCGCGTGCGCGACCACGTCAACCAACTCGCGCAAGACTGGGCGCGGGTACCCATGCTGGCGCGCACGCACGGCCAACCGGCCTCCCCTACCCTGCTCGGCAAGGAGTTCTTGGTGTTTGTGGAGCGGTTGGACGCGCAATTGGACCAACTGCGGGAAATCCCGCACCGCGCCAAGTTCGGTGGTGCCACCGGCAATTTCAACGCCCACTTCGCCGCCTACCCGGATTACGAGTGGCACCAATTCGGCGACGATTTTGTGCGCGAATTCCTCGGCCTCGAACGCTCCGGGCACACTACCCAGATCGAACATTACGACTGCCTCGCGGCGCAGTGTCAGGCCTTAGGTCGCATCAACACCATATTAATTGATTTCTGCCGCGACGTGTGGACCTACGTTTCGATGGAGTATTTCCGCCAAAAAACAGTGCAGGGCGAGGTCGGCTCCTCGGCCATGCCGCACAAGGTGAATCCCATAGACTTTGAAAATGCCGAAGGCAACCTCGGCCTCGCCAACGCGCTGTTCCAGCATTTGGCCGAAAAATTGCCCGTCAGCCGGTTGCAGCGCGACCTGACCGACAGCACTGTACTACGCAACCTCGGCGTGCCAGTGGCACACACCGTCGTGGCGCTCAAGTCCATCCTCAAGGGCCTCGGAAAACTCACCCTCAACGAGGGCAAACTGTACGACGACCTGGAAGATAATTGGATGGTGATCGCCGAGGGCATACAGGTCATTTTGCGCCGCGAAGGTTACCCACAACCCTACGAGGCGCTCAAAATGCTTACCCGCGGGCGGGCCGTGGTGACGCAGGAAACGCTGCATACGTTTATTGACCAGCTCGATGTGCGCAGTGAAGTAAAGGACGAACTGAAGCGACTGACCCCGCACAATTATGTGGGACGCTGACCCTGCCTAAGTTTTTACTTGAAAGAGTGAACATCTGCGTTTCTAAGCCCTAAAAATCGGTGTGACACCAATGCCTCCGATGTTGATAAATTCCCTCAACTCTACCACTTCATTGTCCGCCCAACCTGCGTACTTTTGCACGACATGAGCAACTTCGTCGTATCTGCACGCAAGTACCGCCCCCAGCGTTTCGAGGACGTGGTGGGCCAGCAGCACGTCGCCCAGACGCTGAAAAACGCCCTTGCCACCGATCACGTGGCCCATGCATTCCTGTTTTGCGGGCCGCGCGGGGTGGGCAAGACCACTTGCGCTCGGATTCTCGCCAAAATCCTCAACTGCGAAAACCGCTCCAAGGACTACGAGGCTTGTAATACCTGCAGCTCCTGCAAGGCCTTTCAGGAAGATGCCTCCTGGAACATTTTCGAACTCGATGCCGCTTCCAACAACGGCGTGGACCATATCCGCGCCCTCGTGGATCAGGTACGCGTGCCGCCGCAACGAGGCAAGTACAAAGTGTACATCATTGACGAGGTACACATGCTCTCGCAAGGGGCTTTCAACGCCTTCCTCAAAACCCTGGAGGAGCCGCCGCCCTACGCGATTTTCATCCTCGCCACCACCGAGAAGCACAAGATCATCCCAACTATCTTGTCGCGTTGCCAGATATTTGACTTCCGCCGCATCGGCGTGGCCGATACCGTGCTGCACCTCCAACATATCTGTGCCCAAGAAAGCATCGAGGCCGAAGCGGATGCCCTGCACATCATCGCCCAAAAGGCTGACGGAGCCCTGCGCGACGCGCTTTCCATTTTCGACCGTATCACCAGCGCCGCCTCCGGCAAACAAATCCGATACGAGGACGTGATCGAAAATCTGAACGTCCTCGACTACGACTACTTTTTCCAGATCACCGACGCGCTCATGGCCGAGGATTCGGCGGCCATCCTCAACTTGTTCGACCAAATCCTGCGCAAGGGATTCGAGCCGGAAGTGTTTCTCGTGGGCTTGGCCGAACACCTGCGCAATGTGCTCGTATGCAAAGACCCCGCCACGCTCGCCCTGCTCGAAGTGGGCGAAAGCCTCAGCGAGCGCTACCGCAAACAGGCGGCGCTGGCACCCGGTTCGTTCCTGCTTTCGGCCCTGCAAATCGCCAACGATTGCGACGTTAACCTCAAAATGGCGCGCCACCGGCGCTTGCACCTCGAGATGGCCCTGCTCAAAATGTGCTACATCGGCCGAGCCGTGTCCGCCGCCGCGCCCGTGGAAAAAAAAACTCCTGACCTGAGCACGCCCCCTCCCGCAAACAGAGGCCAACAGGCGGCAGACAACGGAAACCGACCCGCTGCTCCGACGACTCGCCCTCCTGAGCAGCCCGCCAGTTTGCCCTACAC
>JBEBHD010000308.1:0-5362 GCA_040080915.1 Saprospiraceae bacterium | reverse complement strand
TTTTCGCCGTAGGCACCCGGCTACGGCTGCAAATTTCGCCTTGCCTGAAACAAAATTCGCCCGCTTTCGCCTCGGCACTGAAATTTAAACACGCTCTTACCACGAAAACGTCAAAGTTGCTCTGGTCAAAGAGGGGTGGACCATCTCACATGATCCATTGCCCTTGTTGGCGGACGACGAACGCTGGGAAATTGACCTCGGTGCCGAAAAAATTCTGGCTGCCGAACGCAATGGGGAGAAAATCGCTGTAGAAGTGAAAAGTTTTTTAGGCCGTTCCCGTGCTTACGAGTTCCACCGCGCATTTGGACAGTACATGATCTACTTCGATGCACTACTGGAAATCGAACCAGCGCGTACGCTGTTCCTTGCCGTGCCGATTGACGTGTACGACGTGTTCCTTTCGCGGCCGTTTTATCAAAAACTGATTGTCAGAAGAGATCTCAAACTGTTGATATTTGACCCGGTTCAAAACACAATCGTCCAATGGATAAAATAGCAAAATACCGCTCGACCATCAAAGGCACACTTCAAGAGTATGCCGACACGCGCCCGCCAGCACCGACTGACGAGGTGCAACACCAGTTACTGTTCGATGAAGAGCACGACCACTACCAGCTCTTTTGCGTAGGCTGGAAGGGCATGAAGCGCGTATATTTTCCGGTATTTCATTTGGACATCATAAACGGCAAAGTCTGGGTGCAAGAGGATGCCAGCGACTTCGATATCGTGGGCGTGATGGAAGAACGCGGCATCCCCAAGTCGGACATTGTGCTGGCCTTCCACGCACCGTACAAACGCGCCCATACGGGCTACGCTGTGGCCTGATTCCGCTACAAGAAAATCCCCGGCGGCCGGGGAGGAGCGAGGGAAGAATTCCGAACTCATTCACTGGTTTTTGCTATCTTTTTATTGAAATAAGCCGCTGTAATCACCACAGCCCCGGCACCATCCCCCACGTCCGCTTCCGGTACGCCCGCCATTCGTCGCCGAAGTTTGCCTCCAGTGCCCGTTCCTCGGCAGGGATGCGAATGCCGTATGCCACGCCCATGCACACCGCCGATACGATCAGGCCTACCCAGGCTTGCAAAAACACCGCGCCGCCCAAAAACACCAAATACGCCCCGATGTAACTTGGGTGCCGCACGATGCGGTATGGCCCCGTGGTAACCAGACGATGCTCCTGCAATATTTGAACCGTGGAGCTGAAGGCCTGCCCCAAGGTACGAATGGCCCAGATACGCAGGGCAAGCCCCGTTGCCATGAGCATCATGCCTGCCGCCTCCCACCATGTTTGGGCGAGTATTTCCGGCCAAACAAACTGGTATGCGGGAAGGTCGTCGGGCGAAGCCACAGGAGCAAGTGTCAGCAGATTCGGCACAGCCGTTGCCGCCCCGAAATACGCCCATTCCACTACTGGGGCCGCCATGGCGGGCAGGGCCAGAAGGATGATCCAGAGCAGGGAAAAACGATCCGTGTCTTTTTGCTCCCGAGCCTCGGCCAGGCCGATGGGCGGCTGGCTGAGCACCACTGCCGCCGCTGCGGCGAGGAGCACCAAGACCCGCGCGTGCAAGAGCAGTTCCAACCGCCCGCCAAGCGGGAGTATGTAGCCGAGGCAGAGAAAGTAGAGCAGGTTGAGGATTTTTTTCGTGTGCATGGTAGTTGGTCGTTTAGTGGTGAGTGACCCGCCGCCAAAAACGCCGCAACCAGCGCCGCACGACGAGGGGCAAGTACCGCAACGCGCCCCAGTCCACCTGCCCCAGCTCGACGACAAAAGCGCCCCGATCCCGGTACCGCCGCATGCGGGCCTCCAAGTCGGGCATTCGCTTTTCGACCATGGGGCGGTGGAGAGCAAGCAGCAATAAGGCACAGGGTTGATCATTTTGCGAGGCCAAGACGCGAAATCCGTTGCGCTCGTACATGCGACAGTGTGCCCGTTGGCAGTCAATAATTGCTGTTTGTAAGAGCGGGTTGGAAAAACCGAGCGCCATGATGCCCTCGATGGCAAACTGTGCCAGACCCACCGAACGGTACTGCGGCAGGATAATAAACCGTCCCGGCTCGCTGAAGCGGCCATCATCAAACAGGTGCCCACCAAGAAGTATTTTTAGGCTCGGGAAGTGCTTTGTGTGGTAAAATATTGCAGGGCGTGACCCAATCTTGATGCTATGGCGTTTTTCTATTTTGGCAATCAGGTTTTCCACCCACTCGGTTTTTTGTTGCACCACCACGCGCAGGTACCCGACCATCTGGTCGCCGCCAGTGAGGGTTTGTTTGAAGATGCCGCAATGCCAGGCGTAGGCATCGTAGCCGTCAATGTCCATGCGGGCGGGGTTTTCTGTGAGCAGGCCGCGCAGGGTGGGAGTCTGGCGGTACACCTCGTAGCGGTGCCGGAACCGGAGAGCAAGACAACAAACTGGCTGAAAATGGTCATGTACATCACCACTTGGGCCAAGTAACCAATGGGGGAAAGCCGGCGTTCGTAGAAGGAACGGAACAGGATACCACCGAGGATGATGAAAATGATGGAGGAAAAACTCCAGTCTAAAAGGTTGTTTACCATTTCGTTCTTGATGATACACATCAGCACCAGCACAGCTCCGGCGGAAGTCAGTGAAATGACCGTCCAGTATTTTTTCAGCAATAGGCTTGCCTTGGAAAAACGGGAATATTCGAAAAACGGAAGCGACGACAGCAACAGCCCGTTGTTGAGCATGGACAGGAAGTGTAGTTTAAACGGTTCCAGTTCGTCCGGAAGAGCATCGAGTTTCAAAATGGCCAGCAAAGCCCACACTAAGATGCCTGCCATAAGGTACACCAGCCCGTAAAAAAATCCCCGGCGGCCTGTGGGGGCGCCGGGGAGGAGGCTATTGAACCTTGAATCCGCGTTATTATTGGCTACACCAAAATGTGTGTATATCTCCGTCATTTATAACGGGATCGCTTGGGCTACAAGCATTCAGCCCGCTGTTTGCAAATTTAAACTCCAACGTATGTGGGCCGGGTTCCACATCGAAAGTATCACTATTCGAAAATGGATATAGGCTGGCTATTACAGAGCCATCCCAAACCACGTTGTAGGTCTTATTTGTAACAGAACGGTTTTGAAAAACAACCCTTCCATCCTTTTTACACGAAGGCAACAACCCTGTCATGATGGCAATAAACAGGATTGATGTTAGGAGGTTGAAAACTGATGTTTGCTTTTTCATACTTGCGTTGTTTTAAATGTGAGTGAATAGATTGTAAACCAGTTTGTTGAAATCTGTTTCAGGAGGGTACTGGTTGAATGGATTGATATTGTCGTACAGCATGATCGGTGTTGTTTAGTGAAAGGAACATGCACGCGATGCAGGCATTCGAGGGTTGAAAACATAAAGTCCCATTCCCCGAAAACCGCATGCCCCATGAGAGGAGCGCCCCGGGAAAAACGTACTTGCCCCGAGCAATTTTTTTGAAAAAAAGAAAAGCGCGGGATGCTCCTCCCAGGCATGGGACAAAGCTACTGCGGCACGGAGCGGCGGATTTGTCCGTAAACGGCAAGTTGTTGTCCGTAAACGGCTTTTGGGGGGCAGTGGGGTTGAAATAAGGGGCCTGTCGGGATTTTTGAGCGGACACGCGTACATTTGCAAAGAAAAAAAGACGATTTTGCTTATGGCTATTCAAGACTTGAAAATCACCATCCACGAATTGGTCAACAAGACCAATGACGAGGAAGTACTTCGTAGCATCTATCTGCTGCTCCAAAAACTGCTTGCATCCGACGACGACATCATGGGCTTCGAGGCGGATGGCACGCCCATTACGGTCGAAGATTTCATCCGTTCGATCCAGGAAGCCGACGAAGACATCGAAGCCGGAAACGCAATCCCCCACGCCGACATGAAAGCCCGATACGGCGCACGTTGAAAAGCCATGATCATCCACGAAATTGTTTACTCGCGGCGCTTCGACCGGGATTTCAGCGCCATTCTGCGTTATATCCGAACGGAAGCATCGCCACTCGTCGCGGATAGGATTAGGGACCAGATATTCGACACCATCGAAACCCTTGGGGACAACCCGGAGCGTTACCCATCCGAGCCGCGACTGGCGCACCTCGGGAACTATCGAGTCATCAATATGCGCAAAGCGCCGTACAAAATTTTTTACCGAATCGCAGGAACACAAATTCGAATGGAGCGCATTTTTCACTCAAAACGAGACTTTAAGCGAATCTTCCGCCGCTTCAAGTTTTAGCGTTCCGCACCTCCCGCGGACTACACCCGTACCGCCGCCTGAACGCCTTGGAAAAGTACGGCATATTGGGCAGGCCCACAACCACGGCCACCTCGCTCACGGGGTAATTGGTAGTCTGCAGCAGTCCGTACGCCCGTTCGAGGCGGTAATGCAGCAGGTACTGCTCGGTGGTGCGGCCAGTGGCGTGTCTCAGCCGGCGATTTAGTTGGGTGGTGCTGATGCTGAGGTCTTTGGCGATTTGGCCGATCTTCAGTTCCTCGTTTTCGCAATGGATGGCCAGATACACGTTCAGCCTTTCCAGCAGGGCATCGGGTGCCCGAGGGCGGATTTCAAGCGCTGGTGCCTCCGGCAGGGCGGGTTCGGCGGCGGGTTCGGTTTCCGGCGGCGGCTCGTCGCGGGCGGGCTGATCCGGCGGTTCGCCTTCCCTTTCGACAGCGGTTTCTGCCGCTGATTGTGGGCGCGTATTGCCGGCCTGCGGCGGCAAAAGCGCCGCCTGAAGCAACACTCTTTGCCGCAGCGCGAGCGCCCACGAAAAGCAGAGCACGTCGAGCAACACGCCCACTTTCAGGTGGTACAGGCAGAGATCGCCCCAGCGGGTGGGGAAGCAGCACAGCATGTCGGGGAGCAGCACATAGTCGTCGGGCGAGCGGCGCAGCGCCACCACGCACAAAAATCCGAGTACCAGCGCCGCCGTGCCCGCCAACACTAATTTTTGGTAAAACAGGCGGGCCTGGCGCAGCGTATCCACCCCTAGCCATACCAGCACCGGGAGCAAGGCCACCTGCGCGACCTGGTGCGCGGCATCGGCAGCGGCATGCCCCAGAACTGCCTGAACCAGCAAATGCCCGGCGCTCATGGCGCCCAGAAACCGGGCCAAGGCACCCAGCAGCACCGAGAGCCGGGTGGCCAGCATCTGCCGCACGAACAGAAAGTAGCCCGCAAACGCGGCGTAGCTCAGCGGGGTGCCCCACTCCAGCGGCGGGTCGGGCACCGGGGGCACACCGGGCAGACCGGCGGCGTCCATCCAGAACTGCCGCCCGTAGTGCAGGAACGTGGCCACGAGGTAGCCGAGGTACCAGGGCACGGCGGAGTCTTTGGACACGCGCCACTGCGCCAGCGCCACAAA
>JBEBHD010000307.1:0-5419 GCA_040080915.1 Saprospiraceae bacterium | reverse complement strand
AAATCAATTACTTCTTGTGTGCCGGACACCGAAAACTTGTCCGTGGCGATATGCAGCCTTTCTTCCGTCAGTTTCATACCCACCGACTGGCGTGTGGGCGCGTTTTTGCTTTTAAAAGCTGCGGCCCTGGCCCGTCCGATGCCGTTATCGGTGATGGCACAGGTGAGCAGGGCTTCTTTTTGCGACACATGAACGGAAAGGTGGCCGGCGGCTTCTTTGGGCAAAAGACCGTGCCAAATTGCGTTTTCTACATAAGGCTGAATGATGAGGGGCGGTATTTCGATGTTGTCGGCATCCACGTCATCGTCGCAGGTGATGTCATACGTGAATTGGTGATCGAAGCGCAGCGATTCCATATCCACATACAACTGCAGGGCTTCCAGTTCGTTAGCCAGCACCACCTTTCTGTTTTTGGAGTTATCGAGAATGAGGCGGATGAGTTTGGCGAAGCGCGTGAGGTACAACGAAGCGGTTTTTATATCGCTTTTGATGATGTATCGGTTGATGGAATTGAGGGAATTGAAAATAAAGTGGGGGTTCATTTGTGCACGCAGGGCCTCCATACGTGTTTCGGTCAACTGGCGGTTGAATTCTGTTTTCAGGCGTTCGGTTTCTTCCACCTCCCGCACCCGATATCGGTATAGCGCATAGACGAGGCCTGCAAAAAACAATGCGATCAAGGCAATAAACCATGCCTGCTTTTGCAGCGGCGTTTCAATCATTACGGTCACTGAAACAGGCTCGCTCCATACGCCCTCGCTGTTGGCCACTTTTACCTTGAACACGTAACGGTCGCCAGCCAGATTGGTATAACTCGCATAACGCCGGGCACCAGCCTGCACCCAATCCTTGTCCCACCCTTCCAGCATATAGACAAACTGGTACAGGGCCTGATTGGAAAAATCAATGCAGCCGTATTCAAAAGAAAAAACATTTTCGTGGGGTTTCAGGGTAATAACGGTATTGGGCCATACCTGGCCAAGCCGTTCCTGATTCAGTACGCTGAATTTGTCAATGTACACTTTTGGCGGGGCCATTTTTCGGTTGACGGCCTCAAAATCAGCCCGACAGTATTTGCCCGGCGAGGCAATGTAAAACGCGCCATTGTTGCCCCCGAGAATGGCCATATAAGCCACGTTTTTGTCCATACCCGCCGATTGGGTAAAGGTTCGGTATGAAAAATCGGTGGCATTCATGTAAATCACACCAAGCACCGTAGCCATCCACACATTGCCCTGGGGGTCAACGTTCATGTTGAAAATACGCTTGGTGGGCAGAAGACCATTGGTATCAGAGAGCAGCAGTCCTTCCACGTTCTCCAGGTTTTGAGTTGAAAGCCGCAGCAAGCCCGTTTGGTTGATCGCTATCCACACATTGCCAGAAGGGTCAACAGCCACGCTGCGCACAGCATTGGTGGCCAATTGTTGGATTTCCGGCTTCACCCGCTCCGTAAAACGCCCGGTTTTCGGTTCGTAAGCACAGATATTTCCATCGCCTATCAACCAAATCCTGCCTTTTGGGTCACAGACGGCATACTTAATGGTTATTGGTGCCCCCGAGATTGAGGACATGTTAATTTTTTTGGAAAATGTGTTTTCATCGGGCCGCCACTGGTGCAGGCCGCCCTGATTGGTGAGTACCCAAAGGCGGCCTTCGGTGTCTTCAAAGATGTTTCTGAAAGTCGGCCTTTCTGTGTATTCCTGTCTGCCAATGGTGGCGGATACTTGTTTCAGGCGTTTTTGCTGCGGGTCAAATTTGTGCAAAAAATCCTCTGAGAGCACCCATAAATTCCCGGCCTTGTCCATCAACATATCGCTGAGTAGCATCAATTTGTGCTTGCGGTCAGGATGCGGTTTAACAGCGTATGCCTCCAGTTTTCCGCTGCGTGTGTCAAGCACATTTAGCCCATTGCCAAGATGGGTGGCAAAATAGACCGCGTTTCGGGCCGGATCTTCCAGGATTTTGATGATGGTAAATTGGCCGCTGTTTTGGCTTTGGGCAATGGAAAGCGAGCGGAAATGGAACGTACTGGCCTTGGGGCTGTATTTTAAAATGCCATTTGTGGAAAGCGCGAACATAAACCCGTCCGGCGTTTTCAGAATCGAATGGAGGTTATTTTTGTCGGCTTCCCCACCCGTCAACGCGATGTTGCATTCCTGCCATGTTTTGTTTACTTGATCAAAGACCAACAACCCTTTGTCTGCGGTGGCCACCCAAAGTTCGCTCTCACTTTTGGGGGCAACGTCCGATACAATATTGTAGTAAGCATTGTTCAGGTCGCTTTTACTAAACTTGTAATTTTGAAATTGCTGTGTGGCAAAGCGATAATAACTGAGGCCGCCACCAAAAGATGTCAGCCAGAGGCCCTTTTCTCCATCTGGCATCAGCCTGCCAAAACAGTCATCGCGCAGGGTGCCAGGGCCAACGGTGCCCATCTGTTTGTACTCAAAATGCCCGGCCTTGGAGTCAAATCTGTACAAACCATTGTGTGTTGACAACCAAAATAGCCCATCGCCCGATTTGTAAACACCATAAACGCTGTTGTATGCGACCTGATCAGTCAGGGCATACTTTTTATCAATGAAGGGCAGGTTGTATTGCCTGATACGCTGCGTAGCAAGATTAAATATGGCAAGGCCCATTCCTCCTGCGTTGAGCCATACGGTACTATCACCATCAAAATATATGATAGCGGTTCTTTTTTGCGGCAGGCGATCCTTTTCAGGAGAAGGATAATAGTGGCGGAAACACTGGCAGGTTTCGTCGAACATGCTAAAACCGCCATCTACATAAGCAGACACCCAAAGCCTCCCTTTCGGATCAACGCGAAGATTGTGACCGTAGTCGTTGAGCAACGAAGCGGTGTCCTGATCAGAATGCCGAAACACCTTTACCGTGTGGCCGTCGTAGCGGTTCAACCCGCCTCTTGTGGAAACCCACAAGTACCCCGACGAGTCCCTTGCCATGCTCTCCATCCAGTTGTTGGAAAAGCCGTCTTCCGTGTCCAGTACCTCAAAACGGATGTCTCTTGGGTCTTGTGCCGAGGCAAGCCCCAAATGGAACAGTAGTATCCATACTGTTGTCCCGATCCAAACTAAAGATCGTAGCCTCATTTTAAGGTATTGAGGTCCACCGATGGCAACGTTATAATAATCATAGATTTGCACAGATTCTCCTTGAAAAATCTGTGCAAATCTACGATGGTTTAGAGCGTATCCGAAAGCCACCATTGGCCTGAAAAGGCCAATGGTGGCTTTCGGATACGCTCTAATTGCACCCTAAACTGTTGCAGAATTTTGAAAAATGCTACTCCACCAACACCACTCGCGTCGCCACTACCCCACTCGTCGAGCGCACACTGACGGTATAAACCCCCGCCGCTGCGCCCGCTTCGCGCAGGCTAACCGATAGTTTCAAATCCTCCACCGCCGGTATGCGTCGCTCCCAAACCAACTGGCCCAATTCCCCGAAAATCGAAACCGTGACAGCCTCTTTAGCAAAGTCGCTCAGGTCTATCCAAATCCGGTCAGTGGTCGGGTTGGGTTGCAGGTTTAGTGTTTTGAGTGTTGGATTTTGAGTATGGAGTGGATCGGCAGAAGAACGGTTTTCCGACTCCTGCGGGCCGTAGTTCGGGCTGTCCACTGTGATCACTTGCTGCGTGGTTATCGAATTGGTGCACAGGTCCTCGGCTTTCCACGTACGGGTCACCGTGTAGTCTGCGGTGCAGCCGCTGCCGGTGGCTACCTGGCCCAGGAACGTCACGAACGCATACCCGCCGCAGGCATCCGTGGCGGTCGGGCTGACGAGCGGTGGCAAGGGTTGGCCACAAACAATTGTGATCGGTCCCGGTACCGATGTAAACACCGGAGCGGTACCGTCCGTCACCTGAATAGTCTGCGTGGCCGCCGTGCTGTTGCCGCATACGTCCGTGGCACGCCAGGTGCGGCGCAGTTGATACGTGGTAGCGCAGGTGCCACTCACAGTCGATTGACCAAGGTAGGCGATGGTGACCGCGCCCGCACAGCCGTCCGTGGCGGTAGGGGATCCAACAGCAGGTTCGGGGTCGGAACAGGAGATAGACGTATTGGCAGGCACGAATGTGAACGCGGGTTTGCCCGTGTCGGTCACGGTGATGCGTTGGGACACACTGCGCGTATTGCCGCAGTTGTCCGTGGCCGTCCAGCGGCGGGTCAGTGTGTAGTTGTTCGAGCAGGTTCCGGCTGTTTGCGTCTGACCGTTGTAGGTGATGGCCACCGAGGCATCGCAGTTATCCGTGGCCACGGGTGTTCCCTCGGCCGGGATTGCTGAACACTGCACGGTCAAGTTGGCCGGTACATTGGTGAAGTTGGGCTGCTGGGTATCCACCACCGTAATAAGCTGTGTGGCGGTCTTGGTGTTGCCGCACACATCGGTGGCCGTCCACTGGCGGGTGATCGTATAGCGGTCGGTACAGGTGCCCGGAGCGGTGGACTGACCGTTGTACCCGATGCTAACCGTACCGCCGCAGCCGTCGGAGGCGGTGGTGGTTCCCACTGCGGGAACGGAGTTGCATTGCACCGTTACATTGGCGGGCACGAAAGTGAATGCGGGCATGACGTTGTCGAACACCGTGATGACCTGCGAGCAGGTGGCGCTGTTGCCCACATTGTCGGTGGCCCGGTAGGTGCGGGTGACGGTTTTGCGGTTCGCGCAGCTCATGTTGGTGGTCACATCGCCGACGTGCGACTTGGTGGGCGTGACGCAGTTGTCTGTGGCCGTGACGGCACCGAGATTGACGGCGGGAACCTGGCTGGTGCAGACCACGGTGACGGCGTTGGGACAAGTGATGACTGGCAGTTCAATGTCCCCCACCGTTACGGTGTGGGTGTCGGTGCCCTGGCAACCGTTTCCATCGGTGGCGGTGACGGTGTAGGTCGTAGTGGTGGTGAGGTTGGTGTACGTGGCGGTTTGGCCGCTGCCGCCACCGTTTGACCAGGAATATCCAGAATAACCCGCGCCGGCATCAAGCATGGCATTGGTACCGCTACAAACTAATGTCGGGCCGGTGATCGTGGGCGTGGGTAAGGCGTTCACGGTGATCGTGAAAGTGCACGTATTCGTGCAGCCGTTGCCATCGGTGTAACTGTACGTGATCGTGTGCGCACCGGCTCCCGCCATAGCGGGATCGAAATTGCCCGCCGAAACGCCCGTACCGCTATAGGTCCCCCCGGGAGGAGTGGCCCCCGTAAGCGCGAACGCCGGGACGCTGATGCACACCGCACTGTTTGGCGGGCACGTCATCACCGGAAGCGGGTTCACCGTGATGGTGAAGGTGCACGTGTTCGTGCAGCTGTTGCCATCGGTGTAACTGTACGTGATCGTGTGCGCACCGACACCAGCCGTGGCCGGGTTGAAATTGCCCGCCGAAACGCCCGTGCCG
>JBEBHD010000069.1:0-19808 GCA_040080915.1 Saprospiraceae bacterium | reverse complement strand
GGGTCGGGGTTGGGGCCGTTTACTCCAAGCGCCTCATGTGCCCCGTTTCCGGCCTGTCCTACGAAGAGCCTTCGCCCAACACCTTTTCCTTCAATTCCCCCTACGGCATGTGCCCGCACTGCAAAGGCATCGGCGATGTGTACGAAGCCGATATGGCACGGATTATCCCCGACGACAGCAAGAGTATCAACGAGGTGGGCATCGCTCCGTTGGGCGAGGTGCGAGACAACATGACGTTTAAACAACTGCGTGCTATCGCCAAAAAATACAAGTTTTCATTTTCCACGCCCATCCGGGAAATACCGAAGGAAGCGCTGGACATGATCCTTTACGGCGGCGACGAAACTTTCGAAATCAGCGTCACCTGGGGCGGCGACGAGTGGAACTACAACCTCGCCGCTGAGGGCATCACCAACATGCTCAAGCGCTGGTACACCGACAGCAGCAGCGAAAAAATCCGCCAATGGGCCGAAGATTTTATGACCGTCGCCCGTTGCCCCGAATGTCAGGGCACTCGCCTGAAGAAAGAAAGCCTGTGGTTCAAGATCGGTGACCGGAACATAGCCGACCTCGCCGATCTCGACCTGACTGCCCTGTACGAATGGGTGCAAAACGTGGACATATCGCTCAGCGACCGCCAACGCGCCATCGCTCGGGACGTGCTCAAGGAAATCCGCTTCCGCCTGCATTTCCTGCTTCAGGTCGGCCTCGACTACCTGGCCCTTAACCGCCCTGCTCGCACCCTTTCCGGCGGCGAAAGCCAGCGCATCCGGTTGGCCACCCAAATCGGCTCCCAGCTCACCGGTATCACCTATATCCTCGACGAGCCGAGCATCGGCTTGCACCAGCGCGACAACCACCGCCTGATCGTTGCCCTCAAAAACCTGCGCGACATCGGCAATACGGTGCTCGTGGTGGAGCACGACCGCGACATCATGCTCGAATCCGATTACCTCATTGACCTCGGCCCGGGTGCCGGCAAACTCGGCGGCCAAGTGGTGGACATCGGCACGCCCGAAGCGTACATGCGCAACAGCACCCTCACCTCCGACTACCTCGCCCGCCGCCGCCGCATCGAACTGCCCGCAAAGCGCCGCACGGGATCGGGCGAGACGCTGCTGCTGCACGGCGCTACAGGCCATAACCTGAAAAACGTGACCATGCGCCTGCCGCTCGGCACGTTCATCTGCGTCACCGGCGTGAGCGGTTCGGGCAAGTCCAGTCTCGTCAACGAAACGCTTTACCCTATCCTCCAGCAGCATTTTTACAAAAGCCTGAAACGCCCCCTGCCTTTTGAAAAAATTGAAGGACTTGAACTGGTGGACAAGGTGATCGAGATTGACCAAAGCCCCATCGGGCGCACACCACGTTCAAATCCTGCCACCTACACCAATGTGTTCGGCGACATTCGCAAACTTTTTGCCGACACGCCGGAAGCCAAAATCCGGGGCTATGCACCCGGCCGTTTTTCGTTCAATGTGAAAGGCGGGCGTTGCGATGTGTGCGAAGGCGGCGGCATGCGCGTCATCGAGATGAACTTCCTGCCCGACGTGTCGGTGCCCTGCGAGCGTTGCATGGGGCGGCGCTACAACCGCGAAACCCTCGAGGTATTGTACAAGGGCAAGAGCATCAGCAATGTGCTTGACATGACCATTGACGAGGCCGTGGTTTTCTTCCAACCGATCCCCAATATTTTCCGCAAACTAAAAACCCTGCAGGATGTCGGCCTCGGTTACATCACCCTTGGTCAGCAGGCTACCACGCTCAGCGGCGGTGAGGCTCAGCGCGTAAAATTGGCCGAAGAGCTCAGCAAAAAAGACACCGGTCGCACCGTGTACATCCTCGACGAACCGACTACCGGCCTGCACTTCGAGGACATCCGTCACTTGCTGGCCGTGCTGAACAAACTCGTGGACAAGGGCAACACCGTCATCGTCATCGAGCATAACCTTGACGTGATCAAAATGGCCGACCACATCGTGGACATCGGCCCTGAGGGCGGCGGCCGCGGGGGCTCCATCGTATGCACGGGCGTGCCGGAGGAAGTGGCGCAGGTGAAGGCGAGCTGGACAGGGCAGTTTTTGCTGGGGGAGTTGTGAGGTGCCAGAGCCATCCGTGCGTGACACAAAAAAAACCCCCGGTGGATAACCACCGGAGGCTTAGAATTTTATCAATCAAACATCCGATTCGCTCAGGCGATCTTGACATCTATTGCATTCATTCCTTTTTTGCCACGCTCCGTGTTGTAGGTAACCTTATCACCTTCGCGGATGTTGTCAATCAAGCCAGTGACGTGTACAAAAATTTCCTCCTGCGAGGCATCGTCAACAACAAATCCAAATCCCTTGGATTCGTTGAAGAATTTTACTGTTCCAGTATTCATTGTAAAACATTGAAAATGTTGAAATGGCAAATTGCCGCCACAAAGGTAGTCGCGCAAATTGCAATAAATTGATTTTCAATTTTTTTGTGAAAAACAATTTCGTAGGGGACGGTGCTGGACGGGCTTTTTCCGCAGGCTTTTTTCAAAGTCGCCCAGCATTGTTCCCGACGCGAGTAGCACCTTGCCGGGGATGGGTATATGTCTTCAGGTCGGACAAATGCCCTAACCAGTGTCAGCCTACTCCGGTTGTCTAAGACGGCAGATTTTAGAAGAGTGGCTACATCATTCTCTGGCCATTCGGAATTGCCGAACCCGGCCGTCGCTGGCAGTTACATAAACTATGTACATACCTGAGGACAATCGGTTAGGCGGCTCCACATCCTGATTCGTTTGGGTCTTACTTGTGAAGCAAAGCCTGCCTGCACTGTCGAAAATGCGTATATCCAGAGGGATCTGTTCGCTGCTCAAAAACCGAAAAACACTGCTGGTGGGATTCGGTACGAGCGACAGCACCAAGGATGGGTCTTGTGAAACTGTCGAAACTAAGTCGCAGATGATGGTTTCTGTGAGGGCGACTGATTGGTCTTCTGCGGCGGGTGCGCCGGCGGAGGGACCGGTGGAGGTAACAGGTGAAAAGGCGACAGCGCCAGGCGTTATCGCGATAGCCGTTATCCCTGCGTCAGTCGGAGAACATTCACGGATAAAGCCGTCGGCATCGGTTTTGAAAACGAGCATATCACGGCCTTTCCCGTAACAATATCCAACTGCCACATAGCCCCCGTCAGGTGACGGAACCGTACGCCACATTTTCCCTTTGCTTCCATAGGAATATTTCATAGACCAAGTTACGATACCAACTTCGTTCGTTTTTATCAAAATAGAACCATCCGTATCCTCTCCAACAAAATTTGATGGGGTAAGAATAAGACCACCGTCGGGGCAAGGTTCCGCATACAAGTCGAATATGACACCTGAAATCGGGTATCGTTTTGCCCAAACCAAAGCACCCGTAGTATTAAAGTTGACGACCCAAGGTGAATCACCAGAAAAACTCGAAGTACCTCCGCAAGCGACCAATCCGTTGCTAACTTCTGAAAGTCCGGCAAACCCATCGTTGCTAAAGGCTGAAGCACGACGAGCGAGAAGGAGGTTGCCGTTGGAGGCCAATTTAAACAAAACGGCATCGTGGTTTCCCGATGAAACGAACACGAACCCGGAAACCCAAGCCTCCCCGTTTGCCGCAGGCCCCACCTCACCAGCCACATCCCCGCCGCCACCACCAAAAGCCTTACTCCAAAGGCTATTGCCACCAAAGTTCAATTTTTCAACGAAGATATCCCATGAACCCACACCAAAACTCTGGGTTGCGCCGGAAAGGATGTAACCGTTTGATACCTCGCATATACCACGCGCGGTTTCGATACCCGCTCCCCCACACGTCCGCACCCATACCACATCCCCCTTGCCATCAAACTTAACAACATAAATATCCACATTGCCCGCTCCAAAACTGTTCGTTTCCCCAACGGCTATATAGTTGCCGTCGCTACAAGCCAGAATATGCATAAAAAACTCGTCGCCCGGTCCGCCGTATGCCTTGCTCCACTCTACGGTGCCGTCGGCCCTGAACTTGACGAGCATGGCATCCTTGCCGCCGAGGCCGCCCTCGGTACTACTGCCAGCCACGATGAAACTGTTGTCGGGCAGGACCTCCACGAAGCGGGCCTCGTCGTCGCCCGGAGTGCCGTGATGTTTAATGAATGTGGGAATTTGAGCGTCAAGTTGTGAAACAGTGAACGCCAAGAGCAGGATTGTAATAATTCGGTGCATGGTGAAAGATTGGTTTGTGAACTGAAAAAAGTGAAAGGGGCCAACTGCCGGACGCGGCACTAGATTGCTCTAAAACAAGGCACAAATCACAGCTAAATAGATGGAAATGTCAAGCCGACGAGGACGGCTTCAACAAAATTTTGAAACCCAAAACAACACTTGGCAGGCCACTGTCAACGTCATCAGGGCGTAGGCTAACCGCGGAAAAAAATACAAACCGTAGGAAAAAAAACGATCCCATGCCGGGAACAGCAGCAAAAGCAGCAGTACATACGCGGGCAACAGGCGCAGGGAATCCTGGGTCGGAACGCCCGCTTGGTACAGTAAAAAGAGCAACACGCTCAGCGCCAGAACCCGTTTGGCGTACAGGTATACATCTGTTTTTTTAAATAAAAAAAACAACGCGGGTAGGGTGAGGCAAAAGGCCGGGTGCGCTAACGGGGCCAAAACAAAGGCCCCGTTGGGTAGCCGGTAGGGCGTGGTGTATCCGTGCCGCTCAAACGTGCTTTTGAAAAAATTCAGCAAAGACCATTCACGCCATTCTGACCCAACCCGATCTGGTTGGGCCCAGAAGGCAAACACCCAAACAGCGCCCCCGATTAGCACGGTACCAATTAACCAAGCCCATTGCCGTCGCCGCCCAAGTTCCAACAGCAGCGCCACAGCGGGCAGGGCCAACAGGGCCGCCATGTCCCACCTCAAAAAAACGGCCAGCGCCGCCAGCCCGCCAAATCCCAGCGAGTCGAGATTGCGCTCCCGCTCAATGGCACGCAAACAAAACAGCAACGCAGCCAAGGCGAGCGCCAATGCAGATGGTGCTACCGACCCCTCCGCTGCTGACCAAAGAAAAACTGGCGACAGCAAAAGCCCCAACACGGCATAAGTCCAGCGGCTTTTGGCGTATGCCCCGGGTGAGAGCGCGAGCAGGTTCTGCACGAACAATATCAGCGAAACCGCCGCAGCAAGCCAAGAAACGGTCTCGAAAAAGAAAAAAATCATCGGCTCGTCCCCTCAGAATTTACTCACCTTCACAGTTTGGGTTTCACCCGCACCAAATACGATGCGTGCCAGGTAAATCCCGGCAGGTAAATCAGCAACAGGTATTTCAAAAAATGCGAGGCTCCCTGCTGCGATTTTGAGCGTATGCAGCAGCACGCCGTTGGCTGTGAACAACTGCACCTGTGCATCCGATTCGTAGGCCGTCAAGTTGCGCACGTACAGCACCTGCGCTGTCGGATTGGGGTACACCGCCAGCGATTCTTTAAACGGCACATGCAGCATGACCGCTTGCACCTCAGAGTGTACCGGTTCTCCGGTGGCGCTTAGTCGCCGCAGGCGATAATAGTTCATCCCGCTTTCCGGCATGTGGTCCATCAGCGTGTAGCGGCGTTCCGGCGCGTACTGTTCGCCCAGTACCTCGCCCACTGCTGTCCAGTCGGTTTGGTTCATGGAGCGCTCTGCAACGTACAGATAACGGTCCATGGCAGGCAGTGTGCGCCACTCCAATTTGACCGCCGCATTGCTCATAGGCGTTGCAACGAAAACCGTAAAAAACTGCGGACAACCCGGCGAACCAGCGGGCTTCACCGTGATCGTGATCATGTTGCTTTCCATAAAGTACAGGCAGTTTTGGCGGCGAACACAGCGCATGAAGTAGGCTGTTTGCACCAAGGGCCCGGGCTGGTAAGCCGAACTGTTGGCTCCCGGTATGGGTACCCAGTCCCATTTCCCCTGACTGTTCTGGATGTACTGCATCCACACATATTCCAACGGGCCGCTGCCGCCCTGCGGCGGAAACAATGGGTTGCCGTACAACGCATCCGGTGTTTCGCCTTCGCAAATGGTCTGGTTGCAGCAGATAAGGCCAGGTTTGGTCACGTTTTCGCAAACCTTGTGAATGCCTGCATCTATACATAGCGTATCAGCTTGCCCCGCCACGATGGTGAGCGGGTCGGTGTTGCCGTTGGCTTTGGCATCGCTATCCTTGCAGGTGTTGTTCACCTTGTTTTTTCCGGCAAACTCGTAGCCTGTCGGCAAACCGCTGAATTTCACCACATACTTGCCCGGCACCACGCAGGCAAATTTGTACTTACCTGTTGAGTCCGTCAATATGGTGGACAAAACCACGTCATCGGCGGTGCCGAACAGCGTATCCGGGCCCGACTGTACCAGCTGAACTCGAATACCGGGGACACCCTTTTCCAGGGTGTGCTGGGCACCGTCCTGATCGTTGTCGAACCATACAAAATCACCTATGTTGGTGCCACCGGTTCCGGAAACCTGAATAGTTACACTCGCCGTTGCGGTGCAATTGTTGGCATCCGTTACGGTCACAGTGTGCATGCCTTGGGTCAAGTTGTTGGCCGTGGCGGTGGTCACACCGTTGTCCCAGAGGTAGGCAAAGGCCGGTGTGCCGTTAGTGGCCACAGCGGTGGCGCTTCCCGGACCGGAGCAACTGGCGTTGGTCACGTTTCCGATGGTCACGTTGATCGCGGGAGGAGCCGCCAAGGTCGCTGAATCTGTGGCGGTACAGCCAGCACCGTCCGTGGCAGTCACGGTGTATGTGTTAGGTGGAAGGCCGGAAAGGGTGGGGCCTGGTTGAGCATTTGACCACAAAAAAGTCAGCGGTGGAGTTCCGCCAGTGGCGTTTGCCGTCAAGGCACCAAGGCTGATGCACGTCGTTTGTGCTGTCACGGCAATTGTTACCGAGGGCACGGGCGGCGCGGTGATTTGTACCGTACTGGAAGCCGTGCAGCCGCCCGCGTCGGTGGTTGTCACGGTGTGTGTGCCCGGTGCCAGATTGGCAGCCGTGGCGGTAGTTGCCCCGCTGTCCCAGAAATATGAGAACGGCGGCGTACCACCAGATGCCGAGGCGGTAGCGCTGCCGGGTTTCAGGCAGGTAGCATGTACGACCGACCCGACGGCCACACTCGGTACGGGCGGAGCGGCGAGCGCCACGGTAGCCGTAGCCGTGCAGCCGCCCGCGTCGGTGGCGGTCACGGTGTAGGTGTTGGTCAGCAGATTCGGGGCCGTGTCGCTCAGGCTGCCACTGCTCCAGGCGTAGGTATACGGTGCAATTCCTCCCGTGGCCACAGCCTTGGCGACACCCAAAACCGAGCAGGTGACCGGGGAAAAAACACTGGCCGTCACGCTCGGCAGCGGCGACTGGACGATGGCGACCGTGTCGGTAGCCGTGCAACCGGTAGCGTCCGTAACCACTACGATATTCGGGCCTATGGCCAAATTGGCAGCCGTGGCACCGGTGATCGTTCCGTTCCAGACATACACAAATGGGGCCGTTCCGCCCGAAGCCAGTGCTATAGCGCTGCCACCAGCGAGGCAAGTAGCCGGGCCGGTAGCGGTGGCATTGACGGTCAGAGTGGAAGGTGCTTGCTGGATCATGGTCGTGGCAGTGGCTGTGCAGCCCGACGGTTGCTCGGTAATGGTTACGGTGTAGGTTCCGGCAGCCAGACTGTCGGCCACGGCTGTGGTGTCGCCGTTGCTCCACAGGTAGGCAAACACACCGGTGCCGCCCGTGGCTGAGGCCGAAGCGCTGCCGCCCCTCAGGCAGAGGGCATCGCCGAGCTTGTCGGTGACGGCACTGAGCACCGTGTTGTTTCCGGGTATGTTCACGTTCAGGTTGAACTGGCAACCGTTGGCATCCGTGACCACGGCCGTCACCGGGCCTGCCGGACCGGTAGTGGTGAACGTTGTGTCCGTGTTGTTCCAAAGAATCGTGTAGCCTGGTGTGCCGCCGGAGGGTGTTACCGTGGCGCTGCCCGGCTGCCCGCAAGCAGCAGTGGTGAAATTAGTCAGCACATCCAATGCTGGCGGTTCGGTCACTGTAGCCGAAGCCGTGTTGGAGCAGCCGTTCACATCGGTGACGGTCACGGTGTAGGTTCCGGGGGGCAGGTTGGGCAGAATTTGGGTTTGCGGATATCCGCTGCCCCAGTTGTAGGTGTAGGGTTGCGTGCCAGTCATGGGGGCGGCGTACACGGAACCATTGCTGTCGCCAAAACACGGGATATGCGTGGGCGTGGCCATGAGCCAAATGCCTTCGTTTTGAAAAAACACAGTGTTGCCGCCCACGGCAGTGCAGCCATTATAGTCGGTGACGGTAACCGTGTACGGGCCGCCGGTCAGGCCAGTAATCTCAATGCCGGTACCGCTATTGCTCCAAGAAAACGAGTATGGTGCGGTGCCACCAGTGGGCACGGCAGTAGCTTCTCCATCCGGGGCGATACCGCAAATCTGATCCTGAGTGGACACGGCGACGCTCAGCAGGTTGGGCTGGATGATCGAAACCGATCCGGTGGCGGTGGCCGAGCTGGCATCCGTCACGGTGACCGTGTACACGCCCGCACACAGGCTGTCAAGCGTGGTGCCGGTGTCGCCAGTGCTCCAAGCATAGGTGTACGGGAAGGTGCCATTGAGGCCGACGGCTATGGCCAGCCCGTCGCAGCGGCCGTTGCAGGACACGTTGGTTTGCAAAAACGTGACGCTGAACTGTGCCGATAGCAGCGCGGGAAGCGCAACAAAAGCAACGGCAGTCAAAAATTTGATTTTAAAGAAGTGGAGAGCGGTATGTTGTTGTCCCATGCGAACCGGGTGTTTTTTTTAAAGAAAAATCCAAGGAGGGAAAACCTCCAATAAACTTGCCAAGATGCTCCGGCAAGGGTGCGCACTTTTCATGAAAGGGGGGAAAGGCGTTTTGGGCGACTAAACTAAATTAGAATGCAAAGAAGGGCAG
The DNA here is from genome assembly GCA_040080915.1 of Saprospiraceae bacterium. GTDB lineage: Bacteria > Bacteroidota > Bacteroidia > Chitinophagales > Saprospiraceae > M3007. Next base: position 10,845 of record JBEBHD010000069.1, on the reverse strand, counting down.
CACAAATGTAGCTCAAGTATGAGTCGTGCAGTGGGTCAATTTTTGAAATTTTTCCACATCATACTCTCCATTGGCTTGTCGCTGCGCTGGTTGTACTTGGCGTTGGGCTTGCGGTTGTAGTAATTTTCAATGCCGCCATCCACGGTGAAATAGATTAATTGCCCGATGGGCATGCCCGCGTACACGCGCACGGGCTGGGCGCAGGAAATCTCTAACGTCCAGTGATTGGAAAAACCCACGTCGCCTTTGCCCGCCGTGGCATGGATGTCAATACCTAAACGCCCGACACTGCTCTTGCCCTCCAAAAATGGTACGGTAGCGTGCGTTTCGGTGTATTCCTCCGTCACGCCAAGGTACAGGGTGCCGGGTTGGAGCACGAAGCCCTCGTCCGGTATTTCGATCAGATCAATGGGATTGTGCTGCCGGGCATCCAGCACCCGATCGCGGTAGAGGCCGAGGTACTTGCCGAGATGTACGTCATAGGAATTGGTGCCGAGACACTCACGGCGGTACGGCTCAATGACGATTTCACGGGATTCGATAGCCTCGAGGATTTTTTTGTCGGTAAGGATCATTGATACAGAAGGTTGGAGGGTATCTGGTTTGAAGGTTTCTCGTTGGAAGGTTTCTGGTTTTTTGTCACCCGGCAAAGGGTGGTTTACCCGCCGAGGCCTTGGCGAAGGCGGGTGCCTGATTCTTGTGGGCGGCAAAAGTACGCCTTGAAATCGGTTGACGAACATTTGACGCGAAAAGGCTGTTTTGATCAGCCATGAAAAAGACGCTTGTGCTCGGTGCCACACCCAATCCCGACCGCTATGCTTATCGTGCAATTCATGCCTTGCAACGGCACGGGCACGAAGTTGTGCCGGTCGGTATCCGCCCTGGCGAAGTGGCTGGCTTGTCCATTCTGCAAGGGCAACCCGATGTGCCGAACGTGGACACCGTCACTCTTTACATCGGCCCCGAGCGCCAGCCCGCCTACTACGACTACCTGCTGGCGCTGCGCCCCAAACGCATCATTTTCAATCCCGGCACGGAAAATCCTGATCTGGAACAACTGGCCCTCAAAGCCGGAATTGAGACGGATGAGGCCTGCACGCTGGTGATGTTGGCTACCGGGCAGTACTGATCCCGCTGGCTATGGCTGGTTGCCGTTGGCATCCGTTCGGATGAGGTACAGGCGCTTCAGGTTTTTCGGCGACGTGTACAGGGCCGTGATGAGGTAGCCACCGTCGGCAGTCTGGATGGCCGAGTGGCTCGTGATCGTACCCGTTTCGCTGAATAGTTTGTCGGCAGGCCATAGGCGGTTCAGCGCTTGATCCAGTTTGTAGAGCAATATCCGTCCGTTGTTGGTTTGGCTGAGCAAGAGGTTGTTGTCGGCAGTTCGGATCAATTGCGTTTTGCTGTTCCAAGGGTGCTCCAGACTGTACGACCCGGTCTCGGACAGGTCGGCTCCGTATTTTTTTATCGTCTTGCCCTCTTCCAGCGCGAAAGTGGCCTCACCCAGCGACACGATCTGAGTGAAAACCCCAATTGGTGCCACCTGTTTGGTTGCCACCAAGGCTCCGCTGTTGTCGCATCGAACCAAGTAGGTGTAGGCTGGCGAGGCGGTGGTCTGGTTGGCCAAAAACGTAAAATCACCGCCAGACAGCTGCGCGATTCCGATCCCGTAGGCGTTGCCGATGGCGGCGGGTGGCGGCAGGAAACCAGGGGTTACAGCACCGGTGGGCGCTATTTTGGAAAACCCGATTTTATCTGAGCCGCTAAGTCGGGACAAGCCCGTGGCCCGGTAGTTGCCTTCTGTGTCGAGCGTCAACGCGCGTCCCTCCTCGGTGGTGGCAGCGCCCGCTTCAAACGGAACGGCCTTTTGCATGCGCACAGTTTGGTCGTTCCCTATTTCCACCAGAACAGCAGCGGGGGCAGTCCCGCCTGTATTGGTGCCGACGATGACAAAGCCGCCGCTGCCGGACGGGATGATCTGAAACACCTCGTCCAGTTCGGGCAACGAGTAGGATTGCACACTCTGGACTTGCTTGGCCGCGCTGATGAGGACGGACTTGAACGTACCGTTTTGCCGGAACAGGACGTGGTACCGCCCGTCGGGGGTTTCCACACCGAACAGGGGTGGCGTTATGTCCGGCCCGTTGATGTCAATCGAACTGGAAAAATTCGAGGACTGGACGATCACAGTTTGTTTGGTGGTTGCCGTTCCGCCCGTCCCGGTGATTGTCAGGGCTACTGTGTATGTGCCTTTTTGGGCAAAAGTGTGGCTGGCAGAAGGGCCGTTCGCGGTATTGTCGGTGCCGCTGTCGGGATCGTCAAAGTCCCACGAATAGGATTGGGCATGCTGCGAACAGGAGGCATTCACGGCAACGGCCACCGGGGCCACCAAACCGGACACCGGTGTGATCGAAAAGCAGGCTATGGGCGGCAGGCCGGGCGCGACAACAATCAGCGTCCGCTCAAGGGTGTCCGCGCATTGGTCCGCCGTTTGGGCGATGAGCCGAACAACGTACGTTCCCTCGGCGTAGGTTTTGCTCGAGGGCGTGGCACCGGTGAACGTATCGCCGTCGCCGAGTTCCCAAGAATAAACAAGGTCGGTGCCAACGGAAAGGTTGGAGAAACTGACCGTGCAGGGTGCCGTGCCTTGGTAGGTGGAGAGATCGAAATCGGCAGTCGGTGGGGTGTCGCAAGGCCCCGAAGGGTTGTCTTCGGGCCTGCCACAACCGAGGAGACCGAAAAGGACGAGCAGCGCCCAGCAAGTGGAAGTCGTGTTTTTCATGTTTTTTTTCAAAATACGCGAACAGGAAACTCCATGGGATGGCTTCATCGAAAAGCCAGCTAAAGGTACAAGTAAATATTTGACAGCGAGTGGGGTCAAATTGGGACCAAACGCCTTATCCTTGCGAAAAAAAAACGATGGCCGAACGCTCTTCCCTACCTTCCGAACGCTGGTTTTTCTTTGCCGCATTGTTGCTCGCCCTATTGCCGCTTTGGGCATCAGGGCAGTTTTTCGTCACCGGCGACGGCCCTTGCCACGTGTACAATTCCAAGGTGTTGTTGGACTTTATGCTGGGCCGGGATATGGATTTTTATGACCCGTTCTACAACCTGAACCTACACGCCGAACCCAACTGGCTCAGCCATATCTGCCTGGCGGCGCTCCAGTTGGTGCTTGCGCCCGAAGTCGCTGAAAAAGTGTTTCTGTCGGCATATATCCTGGTTTTTGGGTTCGGGCTGCGCTACCTACTCCGGCAGATCAACCCTGAAAGCGTTTTCCTCAGCGCCGTAGGTATGCTGTTCGTGTGGCACCACCTGCTGGCCTCGGGTTTTTACAATTTCGGGTTTAGCATCGCGCTGCTTTTCTGGGTTGGTGGCTATTGGCTTCGGTACCGAAACAATTGGACCACCGGCAGGATCGCCGCCTTGGCTGGCCTGTGGCTGTTGCTGTATTTTTCGCATGCCATGGGCACGATGTTCAGTTTGGTGTTTGTGGGCAGCGCCCTGTTGATAGACTGGCTGACTTCCATTCGGGCCGAGGGCTGGCGGGCTGCGGTGCGCACACACGGCCCGAACACCCTGCGCACGAGTTTGGCAGCATTGCCCATGCTGGCCTTTTTGACATATTATTGGCTGCAAGCGCCCGCCATTACGGGCACCGACACCCGCCCGTTTGCCGACTTGTTGGAAGATTTGGTGCAACTGAAGAGCCTGATCCTGCTCAAGTCAACCGAACGTGACACGGTGAAGGCCGTGGCCATCCTCATCGGGCTGCTGCTGGTCATGGCTATTGGGCACCGGACGCGCGAACGTCGCTGGGCTGTGGGCGATTTCCTCCTGCTGTTTGCCGCCGTAGCACTCTGGCAGTATTTTTCTCCTGAAAATGCCAAGGCTGGCGGCCTGCAAATCCCCTTACGCGTGCAGACCTTTGTCTGGTTGGGGCTGTTTCTTTGGGCGGCCACAGCCAATTTCCCCGAATGGGTGCGCCAAAATACGCCGGGCGCGGCTTTCGTCTTGCTGGTTGTGCTCACGTTTTTGCGCATGCCCGCGCACCGCCGGGCCTCCGAATTGGTGGAGGACTATACGTGGTGTGCCACCCAGATACCCGCCCGCTCGGTCGTGCTGCTGCTCAACTACGATTTCAACGGATTGGACAAAGACGGAAAGGAGATCGCCAACCGAAACTGGTTGTTCATCCACGCCGGGGGCTACCTCGGCGCGTACAAACCGATGATCCTGTCGGACAATTATGAGGCCAGTAAGACCCATTTCCCAATCAACTGGGAATGGCAGCGCGACATGTACGCACAAACCACCAAGGACGGTATCGGCTTCGAGAACCGCCCACCGCGTGCTGATTTCCTCGATTTCAAAACAAAAAGCGGCGGCTACGACATTGACTATATGATCTTTCTCAGCTACGATCCGCGGTTTTACGACCACGATTACGCAAGGGAAATCATGGGTCAACTCAATCAAGGCTTTGAGCATGTCGGGTTTTCGCCGAGGCACAAGGCCGAAATCTGGAAAAGGAAACGCCAATAGGCTCTGGGTTCAAATTCTACTTGCCTACTGTCGCCGCCGCCTCCATGAACCCCTCGCGCATCAGAAACAGCGACATCAGCAGGGTGGGCAAAAAGTCGAGCACGGCCAGCAAAATGCCGTTTCGGACGTTGACGAGCTGCATCTGGCCTTGCAAGCCCGATAGGATACAATCCACGATCACCCGGCCGCCCACGAAGCCCCCCCAGAGTAAAAAGCCCCAGCATATCCACGTGTTGGCGGTGCGTAATGCCTCCGGGAAAGGCGTACCAGAGCAGTAGAAATATAGGTACGTGCCGATGAGCAGGCACATGTAGATGAAGTTGAAAATGAACATCTTGATTCGTTTTGATGTAACGGACTAAACACCGACACGGCGATCAGCGCCAATTGGGCCGAAGGATGATGACAGTGCCAATGTACAGTAAAAATGGCAGGGACAACACCGCCGGTATCGCTGCTATGATGAGCGCCGCCCAAGGGTGGTTGTGGTTTTTCAGGTACAGACTGCCGAACAAAAGGACCAGAAGGGCCAAGATCAATGCCGTCCACATCAGGATATAGGTCGGTGTGGGGGCAGCGTAGCGGCCGAACACCCCCATTATAAACTCTCGGTGAGCGTACAAAGCCGCAACTACATCCAGGAGCCAGAGTACCCAAAACAGAATAAGCGTGATTTTAGTCATGTCTTTTTTGGGCAAACGTACTGCTATTTTAAAAAAATTCTGCATCTCTGCGTTTCTGCGGTGAATTTGAAAATGCGTGTATCAAAAAACGATCTTCCCGTTCCACCATTCCGTTTCGATCACGGCTTCGTTTTTTCTGTAAAAATCCAGTGCAGGCGTATTCCAGTCCAGTACCTGCCACTTGACCAATCGACAGCTCCGACGGCGACCCTCGGCGAGTACGGTATCGAACAGCATTTGACCGATACCGTAGCGGCGGTACGGCTCGCTGACCACAAAATCGTCCAGGTACAACATTTTGCCCCGCCATGTCGAGTAGGCCATGTAGTATAGAACCATGCCCACCACTTTACCATCCATTTCGGCTACATGACTTTGGAAAAGGCCATTGCGGAAATCTTCGAGGTATTCGGCAGGGGTAGTGGTCACCGATTCGGGCGACTTTTCGTACACAGCCAATTCATACACCAAGGCGTGAATGGCGGGCAGATCGGCCTCGGTGGCCGGGCGAATGCTGACAGGTGTTGGTTTCATTCAAAAAATTCAAGAAAAGACTGGTCGCTGCCCGCTGCCTTGAGGATGCGGGGTTGCTGGTGTGTTATGCGTTTTTCTGTGAAGGCGGTCGTGTATGCCCGATTTGGGGCTGCAAGTTATAGGGTGTTTAAATTACAGTTGCCGCTTGCAGCCCTGCAACTGAAATTTAAACACGCTCTAAAACTGGTATTTTCAAGGATCGGCTACCTTTGCCATCATGTATCCAGATTTTTCGTACCTCTTTCACGCTATCTTCGGCACGGAGCCGGACAACTCGCTTTCCGTCCTGAAAACATTTGGCTTTTTCCTTGCCATAGCTTTTTTGGTGAGCGCCGTGACGTACTATTTTGAACTCCGGCGCAAGGCTCGCGAGGGTCTGTTTCGCCCGACGAAAGTGATCATCACCGAGGGCCTGCCCGCCTCCCCGGCAGAAATCATTTCCAACGCGTTGGTTGGCCTCATCATCGGCGGAAAAGGCGTGTACGCTTTTCTGCATTTCACGGATTTTCGGCAAGACCCGGCATCCATCGTCCTTTCAGCAAAAATGCACTGGCCAGCGGCCATAATCGGTGCCTTGTTTTTTGGCGGACTGAGCTGGTGGGAAGCCTGGCGCAAGCGCAAGGACAAGCCGGAGACCCGCGAGCAGGAGGTGTGGCCGCACGACCGGATCAGCGAGATAACCGTATGGGCTGCTGCCGGAGGGATTGTGGGTGCCAAGTTATTTGATCTGTTCGATAACTGGGAGTCGTTTATGCGTGACCCTGCCGGGGCATTGCTCTCGGGCAGCGGGCTGGCGTTTTACGGCGGCCTGGTACTGGGGTTTGTAGCCGTGGTGTCGTACATCTGGCGCAAGGGAATCCCGTTCCTGCACGCTGCCGACGCTGTGGCCCCGGCCTTGGTGGCAGGCTACGGCGTGGGCCGCATCGGCTGCCAATTGAGTGGCGACGGCGACTGGGGCATTGTGAACCAGGCTCCCAAACCTGAATGGATGCGTTTTTTGCCCGACAGTTTTTGGGCTACCACATACCCGCACCACGTCGTGAACTCGCCGTACACCGACCCGGTGTCCAGCGTGCCCATCGAAGGTTGTACCTGGGAGTATTGCTTGCAATTGTCCATGCCCGTTTTCCCCACCCCGCTGTACGAAACGCTGATGATGGTGGTAGTTTTTGGCATCCTTTGGGCCATACGCAAGCACCTGCGTGTACCGGGGCTGTTATTTTTTGTTTACCTCGCTCTCATCGCTGTTGAGCGGTTTTTTATTGAAAAAATCCGGGTCAACGTGGACCACGAAGTCTTTGGCATGAAACTGAGCCAGGCAGAAATAATTTCCCTGACATTCTTGGTCGTAAGCGTGGTCGGCATGGTGGTGGTGTGGCTGCTACAGCGCTCAAAGCGGTGATGTGTGTGTGGGAAATACCGTGCTGCTCCGCCGTGGCCCCACCCCCATTCCCTCCCATTGGGGGAGGGGATGGGGGTGCAGCAAAACTCAATCTTCCATTCTCGCAAGGTCGTTATTTGTTTCATGACAAACCATTCAACCAACTTGTTGGTAATCGGAAGCCCTCGGGCGAGAGCCTGTCCAGCACTTTGGTCGGGAGGATGGGGGTGGAGTTGATTCTCGCCCTGCTTTTCCTTTCCCACGTTGCTTTCGCCCAGCCCAGCACGGCCATCGCTTTCGAAGCCACCACCTATCACGGCATTCTTTGGCGGCATACGCCCAAAACCACCATCCAGACCGGCCAACTCGTGTGTGGGCAGGAGATTGGCATCCGGTTTCAAACACTGGGCAAAAAATCGTGGCAGGCGTGGCAACGATACCCGGCGTTTGGCCTTGCGTTGACGCATTTTCGGTTGGGCGACCGCTCGCATGGCAGCGCATGGGGCTTGCTCCCGCACCTGAACGTGCCGGTGTGGCGCATGGGGCGGTTTTTGGCCACCTTCCGTGTGGGCACGGGCTTGGGCTACGTGACCCAGCCGTACGATTATTTCGACAATCCCGGTCAGAACGCCATCGGGTCGCACTGGAACAATTTCACACAATTTCGGCTGGGGTTCGAGTATCGGCTGAGCGAACACTGGCGTGTGCAAGCGGGCGGCGTGCTGAGCCATTTTTCCAACGGAGCCTCGGCATTGCCCAACTTTGGGGTGAACCTGCCCGGTGGTTTTGCGGCACTGGCTTGGTCGCCCGGTGGTATCCGGGAGGCTGAATTTTTGCCAGCGTCCGAACCCAAGCGGGGCGGAAAACGCTGGGGCGGGGCGGTGACGAGCAGTCTTGCATTGGTGGAGTATTCTGTTTTCGATGGCCCACGCTACCCGGTGTGGGGGCTTTCGGTGGCGGGCTATTTCCAACCCAACCGGATCAATCGCGTGTCGCTGGGCCTCGAGTACGAGTTCAATCGGGCCGTGTACGAGTTTGGCCTGCGCAGCACCGAGTTCAAAAACAAAAACGAAGCGCGGCAGGGAGCGACGCGCCTCGCCGTGTCGGTAGCGGACGAGTTTTTGTTCGGCGACCTTGGCGTGCAGGTGTTGGCAGGCGTGTACGCGGGCGGCGGCGGGCTAAACCGCGTGGTGCCGAAGTCGTGGTACAGCAAACTAAGCGTGCGGTACTACCTGCCTCCTTTGTTCGGCACGGCGCTGCGATGCCACCTTGGTATTTCGCTGAAAGCACACGGCACGACGGCGGAGCTGATCTCGACGAATGTTGGGCTGGTGTTCTGACCGGGTTTTACAAACTCTTCGTTCGTCCGCCATCCACCGGCAAGTTGATCCCGTTGATGTAGCCCGCTGCCGGGCTGGCCAGAAACGCCACGGCGGCAGCCACTTCGGCAGCATCGGCAAAACGCCGAAGCGGAGTCTGGTTCTTAAACTGAATTTCTACGGCTTCCACGGTAGTTCCGGTGGCTGCCGCCCGTTTTCCAATGATCTCCCGAAGCCGGGCGGTGTCGGTGAATCCGGGCAGCACATTGTTCACCGTGATGCCGAACATACCTACTTCATTGGCCCAGGTCTTGGCCCAACTGGCCACGGCCCAGCGGGTAGTATTGGACACGCCGAGGTTTTCTAAGGGCTCCTTTACGGACGTGCTGATAATGTTGACGATGCGTCCGTAACCAGCATCCTTCATGCCCGGCAACACCGCTTGTGCCAACAGTTGGTTGCAAATAAGGTGGTTGTGGTAGGCTTTCAAAAAATCTTCCGCCTTGGCTCCCACGATCGGGCCGCCCGGGGGGCCGCCGGTGTTGTTCACCAAAATGTGGATGGGCCGTTTGAGCAAGAGCTCGGTCACCTTGGTGAGCAAAATCTGGCTGTCGTCGAAGTCGGCCACCAAAAACGCGTGTCGCTGGCCCTGCGAAACGTCGAGGTCGGCCAAGGCGGATTTCAAGGTGCTTTCGGTGCGGGCGACCAGCGTCACGTTGGCACCCAAGGCTGCCAGTTCGATGGCCACGGCCCGGCCGATACCGGCGCTGGCACCGCCAACGATTGCATTTTTATTGAGCAGGGAAAGGTTCATGCCGCTATTTTTTTTTGGTAAAAAACTAAGAGCGTGTTTAAATTTCAGTCGCCGGGCTGCAAGCGGCAAATTTTGCTTCATGCTGCGTTAAAATTTTCGCCGTAGGCACCCGGCTACTGCTGCAAATTTTGCCTTGCCTAAAACAAAATTCGCTCGCTTTCGCCTCGGCACTGAAATTTAACCACGCTCTAAACAATTGGTCAACTTGACGCTACAACAGCTGCCCCAAGCGCCACACATCCTCAAACGAATTGTACAACGGTACCGGCGCAAACCGGATCACATTCGGTTCCCGCCAGTCGGCAAGAACGCCATTCTCGGTCAGCCGGTCAAAGAGGGTTTTCCCCCGGCTGTCGGTAAGGGCGGATACCTGACAACCACGGGCCGCCGGGTCGCGCGGCGTGATGATCCGAAACAGTTTTTTTTCGCGGTTCGCTTCGTTCAGGATGTGTTCCAAAAAACCCGTCAGGCGCAGGCTCTTTTCGCGTAGTGCGTCCATTCCAACAGCATCAAAAATATCCAGACTGGCCTTGTGCGCTGCAAAGGAAAAAATCTGGGCGTTGCTCAATTGCCAGCCTTCGGCCCCGCGCATGGGCTTGAATCCCTTGCGCATTTGAAAGCGCTCGCCCTCGTCGTGGCCCCACCACCCCGCAAAACGCGGAAGTGCGGGATTGTCGGCGTGGCGTTCGTGTACAAAAAGGCCCGACGGGCCGCCCGGGCCGGTGTTGAGGTATTTGTAGCTGCACCATACGGCAAAGTCCGCGCCCCAGTCGTGCATCCGCAGCGGAAGGTTGCCGGCCGTGTGCGCCAAGTCGAACCCGACGTACGCGCCCACGCGGTGCGCGGCGGCAGCGATGGCGGGCAGGTCGAAAAACTGCCCGGTGTAGTAGTTCACCCCGCTGAACATGACCAGAGCGGTGTGCTCGCCCTCCCGTTCGATGGTGGCCACGATATCCTCCGTTCGCAAGCTGTCCTCGCCTGGTCGCGGGGCTATTTCCACAATTGCCTCGTTCGGGTCAAAGCCGTGCCAACGGGCCTGACTTTCCATGGCGTACTGGTCACTGGGAAATGCGCCTGCTTCCATAATGATCTTGTAACGCTGCCGGGTCGGGCGATAAAACGACACCATCATCAAGTGCAGATTCACGGTCAGGGTGTTCATCACCACCACCTCGTGCGGCAGGGCACCCACAAGCCGGGCCGTTTGACCGGTCAAAAATTTGTGGTAGTGCATCCACGGCAGTTCGCCGCGAAAATGCCCCTCCACGCCGTACTCGGCCCATTGGTCAATCTCGGCCAGCAGGGCGGCCCGGACGCTGTCGGGCTGCAGCCCCAGCGAGTTGCCACAGAAATAGAGCACAGGATGTCCGTCGTGCTGAGGAAAAACAAACCGGTCGCGGTAGGAGCGCAACGGGTCTTGGGCATCTTGGGCTTGGGCAAAGGCGCGTGTGTTTTCGTAGTGCATACAAATAGGTCGTGCGGACGCAAAGGTTGGGAAAAACAGGAAAAACTTGCCCGTGCTTGTCCCATTTCCGAAAGGCCAATTATCTTTGTGGCGAGGATTCGCTA
>JBEBHD010000068.1:0-19948 GCA_040080915.1 Saprospiraceae bacterium | reverse complement strand
CGATTCCGTGCATACCGTTTCGCTCGCCGTGCTGCCTGTTTTCCAAACTGCCGAGCAGCACACGATCTGCGCGGGCGATTCGGTGTTGATTTTTGGAAAATACCAGACCGCCGCGGGCGTGTACAGCCAGGTATTTCAGGCCGCTGGCGGCTGCGACTCAGTCGTAACCATCAGCGTGCAGGTTTTGCCGGAGCCGGTGCTTGATTTGGTTTGGCTCGACCCGGCCTGTTTTGGCGAAACAGACGGCCAATTGACCATAGAGGCCGCTCCGGCAGGCGCGGTATTCAGCCTCAACGGGGCACCGTTCGACACGGCGCGGACGTACCCGGATTTGGCCGCAGGCTTGCACACCTTGCGCGTGCGCGACACGACTGGCTGCGTTTCGGAAATCACGGCCAGCCTGAGCGAGCCGCCGCCGGTGTCGGTCGCCCTGCCCAGCGACACGCTGATTGAGCAAGGTCAGGTGTTGAAAATCCAGCCGGAAATAGCGGGAGGGGCGGTGCAGTTTTTTTGGTCGCCGGGCACAGGGCTGGACTGCTCAACCTGCGCATCGGTGGCTGCGGCCCCGATGGAAAGTACCCTGTACACCCTCACGGTGAGCAATGCAACTGGCTGTACAGCTGCTGACCAAATATTGGTGGAAGTGCAAAAGAACACCGCGATCCCGGTGTACGTCCCGAACGCCTTCCTGCCCGGAAACAGCGGCCCCAACGCGTTGTGGACGCTGAGCGCCGGGACCGTTGTGCTCGAGCTGAGCGAGGTGGCTATCTACGATCGTTGGGGTAACCTGCAATACCGCTGGGATACTCCCGTGCCGCCCAATCAGTGGCCCGGTTGGGATGGCACCGCCCGCGGCGGACAAAAAGCCGCGCCGGGCGTGTATGTGTACTACCTGAAGCTGCTGTTGGCCAATGGGGAAGCGGCGGTTTTGAGAGGAGATGTGACGGTGTTGGAGTGAGGGCGAAATTCGTGTATTCCCGAATGTTAAGTTTTTTACCTTAGCGCATGCTCTCCAAAAGTTTGCCGTTCTTGCCTCGAGAATCCACTTTGCCCACATTCTTTGCAGGCCCCGCACGACCACCAACTGTTTCATCACTCAACCACCCACGGCTTATGAGTCACCTTGACAGACGTGCCTTTCTGACCCTTGCAAAATCTCAGCGCCGCCAGAACTACCGGATTGACGAACAGACCATAGCCCCACTGTCGGCGGAGTTGGCGGCGTTGCTCGCCGAACGCGCCGCCAGCCCCCCCGATTCCGGGTTGGCCGCGTACACCGGGCCTTGGGGTCGGGCTGAGGTGATCCACCTGCTACGCCGCACGTTGTTTGGACCGACCAAGGCCGACATGAATTATTTCCTCGGAAAAACCATGCAGCAGGCCGTGGACGAAATCCTGAACGCACCATACGTCCCGCCTGCCGGGCCGGTGAACGACTTCAACAACCCGGATTTTTCTGATCCGGTCGTTCCCTTCGGGCAAAGTTTTCTCAACGCTTCTTTTGAGCCTACCGCCGAATTCTACCGCGCCGAGAGCGTGCGTGCGTGGTGGATTCGCCAAATGCTGGGCAGTGGGCGCAGCATTCGAGAAAAAATGACGCTGTTTTGGCACAACCACTTGCCGGTGCAATTTCAGGAAGCCACCTTCGGCAGCATGCTGTACCGCTACGTCAAGGTGCTGCGCGACAATGCGCTGGGTAATTTCAAAACCATGATGCGCGACATCACGCTCGATCCAGCCATGCTGTTTTACCTGAACGGCTACCTCAACTCAAAAAACGCACCCGATGAAAATTACGCCCGCGAGATTCAGGAGCTGTTCGTCATCGGCAAAGACCTGCCTGCGTATTTCACCGAAGACGACGTGAAGGCGGCCGCCCGACTGCTCACCGGCTGGCGCACCGACGGGTTCAGCACGTTTTTTTTCGCCAACGAACACGACACGGGCGACAAGCAGTTTTCCGCGTTTTACGGTGGCCGCAAAGTAACGGGCCGCAGCGGCCCAACCGCCGGCGGGCAAGAGCTGGACGATTTCCTCGACATGCTCTTCGACCACCCCGAGGCGGCGAAGTACGTTTGCCGGAAAATCTACCGGTTCTTCGTGTACCACGGCATTGACCAGCAAACGGAACAGAATGTGATCGAACCGCTGGCGCAAATTTTCCGTGCCAACAACTACGACATCCTGCCGGTGCTGAACACCCTGTTCAAAAGCGAGCATTTCTTCGACGTGCTCAACCGGGGAGCGACCATCAAAAGCCCGGTGGACATGACGATAGGGCTGTTCCGTCAGTTTGGTATCCAACTGCCCGGCAGCGCCGACCTGTTCGACACGTTTGCCATCAGTTTTCAGATGGGACAGGCCATGGCAGCCATGCTCCAGCACGTGGGCGATACGCCCAATGTGGCGGGTTGGCAAGCGTACTACCAAAAACCGTTTTTGGACAAAATGTGGATCAACACCGGCACCCTGCCCAAGCGCGGGCAAGTGACCGATGTCATGGTTTTTTCCGGCATCTATGGCTTCAACAACCGAGCAGTTATCAACCCGCTGGCTTGGGCCGCAGGAATGAGCAACCCGTCAAACGTGGATGCGCTGATTGACGAATCGCTGGAACAACTCTTCGGCCTGCCCGTGCCCCAGTCGGTGAAAGACACCCTGCGGCCCATCTTGCTGTCCAACCTGCCCGATGCCTCGTACTGGACATTGGGTTGGAATGCGTGGGTAGCCAATCCGGCCGACCAACAGATCGCCGGTGCCCTCACCGTTCGATTGCAGGCCTACCTGTACCGCGTGTTGCAAATGGAGGAGTTCCAATTGTGTTGATTTGAAATCGGGTGGGTGCGATTTGGGCGACCGCAGGATTTTGGCGACCGCAGGATTTTGGCGACCGCAAAATTTGGGCGACCGCAGGATTTGGGCGACCGCAAGATTTGGGCGACCACAGGATTTGGGCGACCGCAAAATTTGGGCGACCACAGGATTTGGGCGACCGCAAAATTTGGGCGACCGCATAATTTGGGCGACCGCAAAATTTGGGCGACCGCAAAATTTGGGCGACCGCATAATTTGGGCGACCGCAAAATTTGGGCGACCGCAAGGATCGCCCCTACGCCACGGCCTGACCTCGCACTGGTAATGGTGCCACTGGACAAATCCGCTCACCTCTCGCTCACTCGCTCACACGCTCACACGCTCTCTCGCTCACTCTCTCACACGCTCACACGCTCACACGCTCACTCTCTCACTCGCTCACTCGCTTAATTATGAAACGTCGCAACTTTCTCAAAAATATGACCGCAGGGGTGGCTATTCCCTCCCTGCTCAACGGCTTCGGGGTACGCGCCCACGCAACCAATCCGTTCAGCCGCTTGTTGGGCGGGCTTTCTACCGACACCGATCACGTTCTGGTGGTCATCCAACTCGATGGTGGCAACGACGGCCTCGCCACCGTGTCTCCCCTCGACCAGTACGACCGCTTGGCCAAGGGCCGGCCCAACATCGTGCTGCCCGAGGCCAGCCTGCTGCCCTTGTCCGGCACGCCCACCCTAGCCATGCACCCGGCCCTCAACGGGCTGCGCGATTTGTACAATGATGGCAAGGTGCGCATCGTGCAAAACGTGGGCTACCCCAACCCCAGCCTGAGCCACTTCCGCGCCACCGACATCTGGATGTCAGGTGCCAACACGGACGAGTACATCCCCAACGGCTGGGCAGGGCGCTATCTCGCATACGAGTACCCCAATTTCCCGATTGATTACCCCAACCCCGACATGCCGCACCCGCTGGCCGTGGAAATCGGCTACTCCATGTCGCTCAGCCTCATGGGACCGCAAACGGGCATGGGATTCGTCATCCCCAGCACCGACGACTACTACCAGCTCCTCGCCAGCACCCAAACACCGGCACCCAACACGCCGGCGGGCGAACAATTGGCGTACGTCCGCCTCATCGCCCAGCAATCGAGAACCTACGCGCAGGCCATACTCGATGCCTCAAACACCGTCACCAACCAACTACCCTACCCTGACTCGCCGCTGGCGGCCAAATTGAAAATCATCTCCCGCCTGATCGCCGGGGGGCTGAAAACGAGGCTTTATCTGGTGAGCATTGGCGGTTTCGACACGCACGCCCAACAAGTGGAAACAGGCGACCGTACCACCGGAGTCCATGCCAACCTGCTCAGCGAGCTCGGCGACGCGATAAAGGCGTTTTGTGACGACCTCAGCTTCCTTGGCACCGCCGACCGGGTGGCGGGCATGACGTTCTCCGAGTTTGGCCGTCGCATCGCCAGCAACTTCAGCGACGGCACCGACCACGGCGAGTCGGCCCCGATGTTCCTTTTCGGAAAAACCATCGCTGGCGGCGTGACTGGGAACAACCCGCAACTACCCCCAAACCCAACCGTTGACGACAACCTCGACATGGAGTTCGATTTCCGTTCGGTGTACGCCTCGGTGCTGCGCGACTGGTTTTGCGTGCCGCAAGCCGATGTGCCCGGCATCCTCCTGCACGAGTTCCCGTACCTGAACGGCATGTTCCAGTCCAACCTGCCGTGCGTGTCCACCGATGTACACGATGTCAACCAAACTGCCGGAAAATCGCTGCTCAACTGCCGTCCCAATCCGTTCCGCGACGGTCTCACATTGGACTACGAAACCGCAGGCGGCATGACAATGGTACACGTTTTGGACACATCGGGCCGGGTGGTAGCAACTCCGGTCAGCACCTGGCAGGCCAAAGGCAAGTACCAGGAATACTGGGATGCGGGCGATTTGCCGCCGGGCACTTACTTCTGTCGCTTGGTGAGCGGTGGGCAGCAGCAGACGAAGACAGTGGTGAAGGTGGGGTAGGCTCTGTTGAGGCGCGGGATTTTTGCGATTGGGGGAAAGGAGTACATTTGTGGAAAAATTGTACTGTTTAGAACCCGCTTGTGGTGACACTAAACGCAAAAAAATGCACCACAGATTTTCACAGATTCACACAGATTTTCCCTTTCCGTTTAAAAAATCTGTGTGAATCTGTGAAAATCTGTGGTTAAAAATGGTTCGCCGTAACAGGTGCTATACTTCGCGCTGCGAGGTTTTGTGCATGGCCTTCGGCCTACTATTTTGATTAGCAGCGCTCAGTATGACAAAAGCGGCTTCGCACCTTGCGGTGCGAGGTATAAATAGTTACTTTTGAGTGATGTATTGGCTCGACAGGTCGCTTGATTTTGCCATTAAATTGGACGATGCAATCGAAAATATGGATTGCCGAAAAACTGAACGTTGAGGCCGCCTACTTTTGCACCTATGCGCCGCCTCTCCTACCTACTCACCCGTTTGGCCATCGAGATGTTCCGCCTCGTCCCGTTTTGGCTGCTGTACCGCTTGTCCGACGGACTGGCGTTTTTCCTGCACCGGGTTGTTGGCTATCGGCGGGCAGTAGTGCGGGACAACCTGCGGCGTTCTTTTCCCGAAAAAACGGACACCGAGCGGGCGGCCATTGCCTGGCGTTCGTACCGCAACCTGACGGACGTGATGCTCGAAACCCTGAAATCGTACACCCTGCCTGTGCGCGAGATCGGGCGGCGCTGCGTGTCGGTCAACCCGGAGGTGCTCAACCGGCACCTTGATCAGGGGCAGTCCGTCCTGCTCTGCGGCGGGCACTACGGCAACTGGGAATACAGCGGCGTGGCCATGCCACCGCGCTTTCGGGGAGTCACGGTCGGGTCGTACAAACCCATCGCCAATCCGCAGATGAACGCGTACGTGAACCGCACACGCTCTCGCACAGGCATGTTACTGGTGCGCATGGAGGACACCGTTTCCGTGCTGCGCCGGCGGGAGCAGGAGCACCTGCCCTCTGTGTACCTGCTGTTGGCCGACCAGTCGCCTTCCAACCGAAAGACGGCCCAATGGGTGCCGTTTTTAAACCAAGACACGCCCCACTTGCCCGGCCCGGACGTGCTGAGCCGGAAGTTTCGGATGCCAGTGGTGTTTTGTCGGGTGCAGCGGGTGCGGCGCGGGTTTTATGAAATCGGCTATTCCGACATAAGCCCCGACCCGGCAACAGCGGGCGAGGCGGATATCACCCGCGCATTTGCACAAAAATTAGAGTCCGTCATTCGCGAACGACCGGAAGACTGGCTGTGGAGCCACAAGCGCTGGAAAATGAAACGGCTTGTTGGCTAGTTGGCTAATAGCCAACCGCCGAAAAACCCCTACTTTTGCGGGCCTCTTCAACCCGGCGTTTACCGTTTTGCAAACCGTTTCCCCCGTTCGTGTTCAGGTCGTCGTGCCGTGCTACAACCCGCCTGAAGGTTGGGAGTTGGCTCTTGCCGACAATTTTACCGCTTTTACAACGGCTATTTCCGACCTCTCCGGTTCGACCGGCCTGATCGTGGTCAACGATGGTTCGGCGGCAAACGTAAACGAAACTGCGGTCCAGCGTCTGCGAACGCTGGTGCCGTCCGCCGAGGTTGTTTCTTACGAAAAAAACAGAGGCAAGGGCTATGCTCTGCGCCAAGGGGTGCAAACTGCGGATGCCGATTTTGTGTTGGTTACCGATATTGATTTCCCTTACACCGTGGCCAGTATGCGGCGTGTGACGGAGGCGCTCCTGACCGAGGGCGGCATTGCTGCGGGCAACCGCGACACGGCCTACTATGCGCACGTTCCGGTATTCCGCCGGTGGTTGTCCAAAGGCCTGCGATGGCTGTTGCGCAACGTTTTGCGCCAGCCAATTGACGATTCGCAGTGCGGCCTCAAGAGCTTCGACCGGGCGGGAAAAGCCATTTTTTTGGAGACCACCATTGATCGCTTTTTGTTCGACCTCGAATTTCTCATGCTGGCCAATGGCCGCGTGCCGGTGCGCCCCGTGCCGGTGGAATTGCGCCCCGGCGTGGTATTCAGCAGCGTAGGCTGGAAAATTTTGCTGGCCGAAGGTGGCAATTTTATGCGGCTGTTCTTGCGGCGGACTTTCTCCTTCGTGGCGTGACACCTTTTCCACGCCACAAAAGTCACCCCCGAAATTTGTCCAACAGATCGGCCAGTTCTCCTGCCTCGATGTCGGACATGTCGCTGCCCGGCATGGACTTAGAATCGAAAAAACCGGATTCCTGAATATCGTCAAGCAGTTTTTTCCCGCCAGCGGAAATAGACACCACCACCATCCGCCGATCACCTTTGGCGGGTACGCGCTCTAAAAACCCGCTTTCGCGCAGTTTTTCCACCAAACGGCTAACGTTGCTGCTGCGGTCAATCATGCGCCCTTTGATGTCAAGTACCGATAGCCCCTTTGGGTGGCTTCCGTTGAGGATACGCAGGATATTGTATTGCGGGTGCGTGATCCCGAACGGGCGTAATTGACGCTGGATGTAGCAGTCCAACCAACTGGCTGTGAATAAAATATTGAGCGCCGCACGCTGGCGAGGGAGCATGGGCTTCGAGTTTTTCAATTCCGCTTCGATTTTCATTTCGCAAAGGTAAGTGTGCTTACACTAAATGCCAAGTTCATAAATTGACTAATAAAGAGCGGGAAAAGCCGGTTTTTTTGTCCAGTTTATTTTTTGTTAGAAAAACCGACCTTAGCGCCTGTGGGGTACCACTTAGCTCCCCTTTTTATTCACTTATCCAAATCGGTTACCTATGAAAAAAATGCTGCTTTTGGCCTGCATTATTGCCTTTTCCCTGACACAGGCAAGTGCACAAAACGTAAAACCCATCCCACCGCAAACCGGTCAGCAACCCGCGCCCGAGCAGTTGAGGATGAAACCCTGGCACAGCGAAAAACTGACCGTGCCGCCTGGCGAAAACCCGTTTGGCTTATCGCGGGCCGATTACCGTCCTCGTGGCCCGTTGGCGTTGCCAAGCCAACCGATGACCGCCGATATCGAAACCGAGCACGGCGAAAACGGCCTGCCCGTCTTTTTCCACGGCCGCACGCCTGCTTCGGAAAGCACCGACCCATCCCTGCCGATCGGTTTGCGTGCATTGGCGTACGCAGCCAGTCTCCAGCCCGCAGGCCTTCAGCAGCCAGCCGACGAATTTGCCGTTTTCAGCAGCCACCAAGACGAACAAGGGAACTGGCACGTCCGCCTGAATCAGGTTTTCAAAGGGGTACCCGTGTATGGCGGCCAAGTAGTGGCCCACACAAAAAACCTAGCCTTCGAATCGCTGAATGGACGCTACTACCCCACCCCGCGTTTGGCATCGGTGGTGCCCGGCATGGATGCCGAAACCGCCCTACAGCGCGTAAAGGAAAAATTGGGGGCCGTAAAAACCGCTTGGAGCGCCGAGGAGCGTCTGCTCGTGGGCGGCAAGGAGCTGCAAACCGAATTGGTCGTGTACCACCCACGGCGCGACCTTGAAGCCGAGCGGCTTGCATGGCACATCGTCGTTTACCCCAATCTGCTGAGCCGCAAGGTGTTTTTTGTGGACGCGGTCACGGGCGAAATCATCCACCACTTTGATCATACTTGCTCCATCGGCAATGCTGGCAGTTGCCAAAACCATGAAAACGACGGGCAGGCACCTGCGGCTGGAGGCCCCGTCACGGCTAGCGGCCTCGATCTGAAAAACGTGAGTCGCTCCTTCGGCGCGTGGATGGAAGGCACCACCAATTACCTCATTGATGCCGGTCAGCCCATGTTCAACTTGGGTGCTTCGCAAATGCCCGACGAACCCGTCGGCGGCATCATGACGCTGGATGCACAAAACACCTCGCCCGAGGTGCAGACCAGCTTCAAGTTTGGCCACATTACCTCCGGCTCTTTGATTTTTGGCAACAAAAACGCCGTGAGCGCCCACTGGAACGCCGTGCAGAGCTACAACTATTTCCTGTCCGTACACGGACGAAACTCCATAAACGGCAACGGCGGCAACATCATCTCGCTGATCAACGTGTCGGAATCCGATGGCACTTCGATGGGCAATGCGTTCTGGAACGGCGGAGCCATTTGGTACGGCAATGGCGGAACCGAGTTCTTCGAGCTCGCCCGCAGCCTGGACGTGAGCAGCCATGAAATGACCCACGGCGTGATCGAAAAAACGGCCAATCTGGAGTATCAGGACGAGAGCGGTGCCCTCAACGAGTCGTTCGCCGACATCTTTGCCGTGTGCATTGACACGCTCAACTGGAAGCTCGGCGAGGATATCGTGCGCCCCGGTACGACCACCAACAACTGCTTGCGTGACATTCAGTTTCCGAAAAACGGCACCCCGCAACAACCCGATCATTACAGCGACAAATACACCGGCCCGCTAGATCATGGCGGTGTCCATATCAATTCCGGCATCGTCAACCGCGCCTTCTACCTTTTCGCCTCGCACGCCGCAGTAGGCCGTGCCAAGGCCGAAAAAGTGTACTACAAGGCCCTGAACGATTATTTGGTGAAATCCAGCCAGTTTGTGGACTGCCGTTTGGCCGTGATTCAGGCTGCCAACGACCTGTACGGCAGCCCCGTGGCCAACGCCGCCGCCGACGCGTTCACAGCCGTAGGCATCGTGGGCAACCAAGGCGGCAACTACTTTGGCTTGCTGAACGTCAACCCCGGCATAGGGACTTTTGCTTGTAAAAACAACGCCAGCACCAAAGCCGAGCTCATCCTCGGCAGCGGTTCCCCGCTCGGCACCCTGTTCACAAAATCCGGCGTGACTATCGCGAGCCGCCCCAGCGCGACCGACAACGGTCAGCAAGTCGTGTTCTGCACCAGCGATGGCCATGTCATCGGCGTTGACATCGTGTTCAACAATCCTGGTGGGTTCACTTGGCAATCCGACACCATTAGCTTTTCCCCGATTTGGCGCAACGTCGCCATCTCTCGCGACGGGCGTTTCCTCGCTGCCGTCACCAAGTTCGTGGACAACCGGATTTACGTCTTCGACATTCCCGATCCGCTCGGCGCGTCCGCCCAGTTTTTCCTCTACAACCCGACCTACTCCCCCGACCAGATCACGGGCGAGGTGCAGTTTGCCGACGCGCTCGAATTTGATTACAGCGGCGAGTATATCATGTACGATGCCTACAACGATTTGGACAACGGCCTGGGCCAAGACCTGAGCTACTGGGATATCGGCTTTCTCAATTTTTGGGAAAACGGCGACTTCGCCGGCCCCGATCCTTTCATCGCAAAACTGTACAGCGGGCTGCCGCCCAACTCCAGTGTGGTCAACCCGACATTTTCCCAAATGGCACCCTTTGTCATCGCGCTCGACTATTACGACGGCGTTGACGACCGCTACCATGTGCTCGGTGCCAACATCGAGACCGGAGAGGAAGACTACATCGTGTTCAACAACGGCGAATTAGGCTGGCCGAGCTACATCCGGGCCGATATGGAACTGATGTACCAGCGCACGGCAAACGGCACACGCAACATGTACCAGCGGTTTGTGGAACCTAACCGGATCACCGGCACCGGGGCATCACCCCTGCTCATCTCGGCTGGCCGCGATTGGGGCCGATGGATTGGCCACGGTACGCGCAGCCTCATGGTGAACACCGCAAATCCCGCAATAGCGCCATTGAAAATGACAGCTGCTCCCAACCCGACCACAGGTAATCTGCGGCTGACTTTCGCTTTGCCTCAAAGCAGTGCCACGCAAGTTTCCGTGAGCGATATGTTGGGGCAGTTGGTGCGGCATAGCCAGCAAGATTTGCCGGAAGGCGAAAACCTGCTCGACCTCGACCTGCACGACCTGCCTGCGGGCACATATGCCGTTCGGGTTGTGGCCGGCGGAGCAAGTGCTACGGTGAAGGTGGTGAAACAGTAGACTTGCCAGCAGTGAGTCCACCTTGGTGCCGGTGGAGTCCATCGCAAAATTGCGGACGACCCGTCCGCCCCAGATGTCCATAGCCGAACGGTGGGCATTGATTTCGGGCAGCAGGGGGGCATCGGTGCGGGTGTGCTTTTCATCGGTAGCGATTTTTAGCGAACGAATGAACGATTGGCCAGTAAAGGTAAAAAAAGGAGAGGCAACCAACTTTTTCGATCCGTTATGGCCAAAATTGGCACCGCCATCCAGCCCCCCTCACCACCGAACCATCTTCCCTCCCGCGCCACCGGCGGGTGTATCCACGCGGTAGTAGAGCGCTGCGGCTGGCAGGGCGGCGGCATCCAGAACGACAGATTGGTAACCGGCGGCAAAGTGGCGGGTTTGGGCAAAAACCTGTTGCCCGGCGGCATCGTACACCGTAAGCGTCGCCTCCGAAGCATCAGGCAAATAGAACCGGATACGGGTGCGGTCGTGCCACGGGTTTGGCTCGTTCGGGTAGAGTTCGAATCCCTGGTTTTTTACGACCGGGCTGACCGTTCCGCCGAAGCGCAGCGCCAGTGCTTGGGCTGGCGCTGCGTTGTTTTTTTCAGAAAAACGATACGCCTCCGAGCGGGTGATTTGGCTCGACAGGTGCAGCATCTCCTCGAAAGCACCGGGTCGGATGGCCCGAAAACGCACGACAAACTCCGGCTTGCCAAGCCCATCCCAACTAACGGTAATCAGCTTCTCACCGGGAAACACGGCAAAATGCTCCGGGCGCATGCCTGCGCCGGGCAGGATTTCCAGCACCTCCAGACCTGCGTGTGCGAGGGTGAACTGGTAGCCCGACAACGGCTCTGTCGCTCGAATCGCGAGGTCGAAAATTTGCCCGGCGCGTACATCGGTGGCGGGGCTGCCATCGGCGAAAGCAACATCGAGCAGGGCCGTTTCAGTGGCCCGATCCGTGGTGGCGAGCAGGCTGCTGGTCAGGGCGTTGCCGCTCACGTCGCCGATTTTTATGGCAATGAAATTTTCGTTCAAACGGCTGGCCTGCACGCCGGTTGCGGTACGCGTTTCGGGGAATATTTCCTGAAATGGATTCGAGGGGTTGGGGAAAACGTAGCCCGCGTCCACAAACCGCCACGACGGCGTTCCCGGAAAATGCTGGGTGATGCCGAGTATGGCCTTGCGCAGTTCGAGCACGTCGTTCGTGGTCACAGAGCGGCTCTTGTTCACATCGGCGGCGATGAGCTTGTACGGGATGTCGAACGGTTCAAGCCCGAGGATGTGCCGGTTGATGAGCGACAGGTCGTAGGTGGACACGCCGTTGAGGTGGCCGTCGTCTTTGGCGGGCGTGAGCACGAAACTACTGCCCGGGGCTGGGGGTACGGCATTGGGGAAAGCAAAAGCCCCGGCTTGGTCAGTTTCTGTCAAAAAACTCGCGGGCTGCAGGCCACTGACGGTTAGCGTCATAGTGGCAACTTCGAGGCCGTCGCCCTTGGCGGTTTTGAGTGTGCCAGCTACTGCGGCTTTCGTATTGGCACATACCGAAAATTGATCCTGAATCTGGACGTAGGTCTGGCAGGTGTTCATGTTGCCCGCATGGTCCATGGCCCATAGTTCCACGGGCTGGTTGCCGAGCTCGCTGCAATCGAACCTCAGGCTTTGCGCCGGTGTGCCGTCGGGCAACAGGGGAAAGCCCAAACCGGAACCGGCCTTGCGCACGCCGATTTTGATTTCACTCACAGGGGAGCAGTTGTCGCTTACGTCCCACAGAAAATCGTGGAAAGAGAGGGTGAGGTTTTTTTCCGAAGGCATGTCGGTGCTCAGGCCCTTGAGGCAGATGAGCTCCGGCGAGCGGCAGTCGCGCACACGGATGGGGTATTCACACTCGGCTTTGTTGCCACAGCCGTCGTCGGCGATCCAGCGGATGCGGTGATCACCGTGCGGGAGAACGGGTACGATATACTGGCCCGGGTTGCTTTCAGCCACCCAGCGCACAAAGCCAGTGATATTTGAAAAACCGCCGACGAGAATGGTAAACCGGTATTTTTCTCCGGGGGGCACGGGGCGTTGGTCAAACTGACGCAGTTCGCCGCCGCTGAAATTGGGTGTGAAGGCATTGCCAAAGCGCACCATTCCGGCGGGCGGCGGGCTGATGCTATTGATGAGTGTTTCCTGCACGCCGTTGTTGTCCAAGTCGAGGTACAGCATGTACCGGATGGTTAGGTTGCCCTTGGAGCAGGCATCATTGGCTGTGGCGGCGAGGTTGGCCAGCCCCTCGCACATATCCGTGCTGCCGGGTTCGTGCGGGTTCGACCAGTAGGGGGCATTCCAGTAGTCGGGGTCGTTGGTAGTGTGGTCGCACAGTTCCACGGGGCCACCTGTGGCGGGGCACCCACGGAACTTGGGCGGCTGGTCGTCGCGCACTACGATGGTTTGGCGGTAGGTGTAGCCGTTGGCCTGGGCGCTCCAAAACGTGCTGTAATCGGTGGGCATGGGATCGTTGGCCGATATCCGTCGGATGGTGGATGCGGGCAAGTATCCCTTGGGTGCCACCATCGGGCCGGGGATGTTCTGGACATCCAAAGGGTACTCGGAGGGGTTCGGGTTGGGCACTTCGATGAACGGGAGGTTGGGGTCGTAATGGCACCAGTTGATGATCCGCCATGTCCGCTCGATCCAGTAGCAGGCCAGCAAGCCGGCGGTGTTCACGTTGTCCTCGTAAGAAATGCCGAGCATGGCACAGTTTTGTCCGTAAATGATGGGCGCGGGGCTGTACACGCCAAGGGTATCGCAATCGCTCACGAACACGTCGTCGGGAAACTGTATGGCATAAGTTTGCACATACTGCACCACCAGGCGCTGCGTACATTGGGCGCTCAGGCCGTTGCAGTCGAGGGCACGAAATGTGCGGGTGATGGTGCCCCGGTTGCACAGCGTGTCGAACAGGGAGTAGTTGGGTAGCAGCTCGTAGGTCGTGTCCAGGCAGCAGTTGTCAAGAAAATGTGGCGTGCCGTGCGCTTTCAGCGACGGGTCGAAACCCTCGCAGGAGACAGTGGTATGCGCTGGCGGCTGGCACTGGGGCTTCAGTTTGTCTTCCACCAATACCTGCACGAGGCAGTCAGCCGCTTGTTTTTCGTGGTGGTCCAAGCCGACAGCCCCAGTGTCGGGTTGCACGTCGTACACGCGCAGGATGACGGCCACGGTTTTGCCGACATCGGCGCAGCAAAATTTTACCTGATCAAAAAACAGGTCGTTCGACTGGCAGGCACTCGGTTCGGCTCGGCGGGCCTTGAAGTGCATGGTCGCACAGTTTTCTACCGAGCCGTCGTCAAACGTGGTGGCAAAGACCCGCGATTCCCCCGAGCCGCCAATGGCCACTTTTGTGTACTCGTCGCAAACGGGAAACGGCGGAATGCCGTCCGATACCGTCACCCGAAACGAGCAGGTGCTCGTGTTTCCACAGCCATCGGCAGCGGTGTAGGTGACCAAAACGATCTCCCCGGCAGGCAAGTCGGCAGCAAAACCCAGCACGCCCAGCGTATCGGGGTTCCAATAGTTGTTGGCCGGAAAATCGGACAAAGAACCGGGCTGGGCGTAGGTTTGCCCGCCTGCCGTCCAACGGGCTTCCAGGCTTGAAACGCCCGAGCAGGCATCGTGCAGGATCAGGTCGGGCAAATCGAATGTGCGGCTGCAACCAAGCGGGTCGGTATGCACGAGCGTGTCCTTCGGGCACGAAAAGGCCGGGCCGGTTTTGTCGCGCACGGTAATAGTTGAGGTGTGGCGCTGCGGGTTATCGGGGCCGCCCGGAAGGCAATCATCGTTTACCGACCAGGTGCGCAAAACGGCGTAATTACCGCCACAAAACGGTACCGTCTGGTCGTGGAAATCAATGCTCAATTCGCAGGCGGCAGCGGAGCCGAGGAGGGGAAATATTTTGCCGAAGGCAAAAATATACGGCTGGCCGGTGAACGCCGGGGCGGTTTTGGGGTCGGTACAGGCCACGGAGGTATCTGCCGGGAAAAGCACATCGGCAGCGTGAACGCGCTGCAGGGTCAGGCGTTGGGCGCAGGATGCGGTGTTTCCACTGGCATCTGTGGCCGTCCAGATGCGCAGGACAAGGGCGCTGCGGTCTTGCGGGTCGGTGCAATCAAGATTGAGGCGGGTGTCCGAAAAATTCAGGTTGTAGGGGCCGCAGTTTTCCGACACCACCGGGTACGCTGCGGCGAGTTGCAGGTCGGTTGACAAAAAAAGCGGCGACAAGTCGGGCAAAGCGCAGGGCAGCACGAGGTCCGAACAGGCGAGCACCGGCGGCAAAAAATCGGCTACCGCCAGCAGTCCCGAGCAACTGTTGCCGGAGAGCGTGTCCGTAACGGTAGCGCGGACGGTGTCGCCGAGATGCACGGCGGAGAGGACGTTGCCGATGGGCACGCCCGTGAGCGTGGTGAGCGCGACGATGTAGTTGGTGTCGTTCGGTATGCTTTCGAGTACCATGTCTGGTGTCACGGGCACGGAACAATCCGCGTCGAGGGTTACAAGCGACAGGTCGTTGCAAACCTGCCCGCGCAAGGGCGCAGTGGCCAGCAACAGGGCAAAAAAAGCTCCGCAATAAATCGGTAGCGGCGAACAGGAGAAGAATGGCAAGGGCACGAGAGGCGGGATAACCTTCATCGATTACATTTACGTCGGTTTAGAAAAAGTGGCGGCGGTGGCACATGCGCTACGTCTCGCCGGGTGTTGGATTAAAAAAAAACTACGGAGGGTAGGAGCCAAAAGTACGGCGACGTACCCGGTGCATTTATCAGGGTTTCCCCGATTTAACACAAATGGCGGAAAATGCCCGCATCCGACAGTTTGGTCAGCCGCACAGGTTGTCGGGTATTGTCGTTCGAGGTCAATCTTGCCAATCAATTCAAAAAGGTGCAAGAAGCCTGTTTGTCAAATCCAGCAACGGCGCTACTTTTGCCAACTTTTTGAAAATCAGAAACCCGCCGCATGCAACACCACGTGGACATCGAAGCGCTCAACCACCAGATTCACCTCGAGAGTGCTTTTTTGGAAAAACTGAGCGCCGAAACGAGCAAACTGATCGTCGGCCAGCAGGCCATGCTCGAGCGGCTGCTCATCGGCCTGCTCACTCGTGGGCATATCCTGTTGGAGGGCATGCCGGGGTTGGCCAAAACATTGGCTATAAAAACCCTTGCTCAGGCGGTGGACGCGCATTTTAGCCGCATCCAGTTTACGCCCGACCTGCTGCCCGCCGACGTGCTCGGCACCCAGATATACAACCCGGTGAAGGCTGAGTTTACCGTGCGCAAGGGACCTATTTTTGCCAATTTCGTGCTCGCCGACGAGATCAACCGCGCTCCGGCCAAGGTGCAGAGTGCCCTGCTCGAAGCTATGCAGGAGCGACAGGTAACCATCGGCAACGAGACCTTTCCACTGGAGGAGCCGTTCATCGTGCTGGCCACTCAAAACCCCATCGAGCAGGAAGGCACCTATCCCCTGCCCGAGGCCCAGGTGGACCGGTTCCTGCTCAAGGTCAAAATCGGGTACCCGGACAAAGAGGACGAACGCGCCATCATCCGGCTCAACCTCAACAACGACCACCCGCGTGTGCGGCCCGTAGTGTCCAAAAGTGCCCTGCTTAGTGCCCGGGACGTGCTGCACAAAATCTACATGGATGAAAAAATAGAGGGGTACATCCTCGACATTGTTATTGCCACCCGCAATCCCGCTCAGTATGGCTTGAAAAGCCTCGCGCCGCTCATCAGCTACGGTGCCTCGCCCCGAGCCAGCATCGCCTTGGCACAGGCCGCCCGGGCAATGGCCTTTTTGCGCCGCCGTGGCTATGTAATTCCGGAAGACGTTCGGGCCATCTGCGCCGACGTGCTGCGCCACCGTATCGGCCTGACCTACGAAGCCGAGGCGGAAAACGTGCGCCAAGAGGATATTATCGAGAAGATTTTAAGCAAAGTGGAAGTGCCGTAAGCATGCTTTATCCCAAACCAACATTTATCTCCAACCCTCATGCAGCTCCGTTTTCTGCCCATACTCACGCTCGTTTGCTTCTTGCTCTCACCCACCGCTGTTTTTTCCCAAAAAGAAACTGCAAAAACTAAAAGACCTACCCCGCCCGGCCCGCCACCAATGGACACGGCCGTGGTCAAGCGCTTTGATGCCGGCACAGCACTGAAGTGGGTTCGCCATTTCCGAGGCCGCCTTGACGATGTTTCGGAAGTACTGCTCTCCCTCGGATACGACGGCAGCAACTGCCGCGGCCAGCTCACCTATATTGAGAGCAAGGAGGTGTTCGACCTCACCGGTACCTTGGAGGGCATGGTGCTGCTGCTCAACGAAAGCGACACAAAGGGCATGATCACCGGCCACCTGACGGGAACGTTGCAAGGCGAACGCATCGAAGCCGAGTGGACCAATGCCCTCAACACCCTTGGCGGTAGCCTGGAAGCCAAAGAGGTGAAAACCAAAAGCCTGGCACCAAAACCTTGCGGGGAAAACAAGTGGGTGAGCCGGTATGTGGCCCGCTGGAACGATTTGCGCCTTGACCTGACTCTGGCCCGCGTGAACAACAACATGCTGAACGGTTACCTCTGGATAGAAGCCGACGACAAAACCTACGCCCTCCAAGGCAAGGTGCTGGCCGATGAGCGCTACGAAATACAGGCCCTGCTGCCCAACGGAAAGATAGCCGCACACCTGACCGGGGACCTGAAAAGCCCGCAGGCGCACGAATGCTCTTGGATCGGCTCTGGCGAGAAACGCACATTTAAATTGGTGTTGCGCAGCAAACTGCCTGTCGGGTGCATAGAATTCGCCGACTATGTGAGCAGCTACGATGTCCAGTACCCGCGGCCCGAGTGCGGCGAGTGCAACAAAACGCTCGACCGCCACGCTTCGGAATGGGTGGCACAGTGCAAGGCCACCATAGTCACACAAAAAAAGGCCGCCAAGCCAGAAAACCGAAACGTGCTGAGGGGCAGCGGTTGGTACGAGGTCACGTGCTGGACCGAAACGCTTTTCTGCGGCCACCTCACTTTTGCGGAATCATGGAAGGACAAAACTAAGGGCGTTGCATTCAATTTCGACCTGCGTACGGGGAAAGAGGTAACCTTAGACGATCTGTTTAACAAGGGCTTCAACGGCAAAGAATGGTTTGCGGAGTACGCCCGCAAGGAATCGCCCAAGATGGCCAAGTTTGCCTCCGACCCCAAGTTTCGCGCGTGGCTGGCGGCGGAGGGTTTTCCCATTTTCTCCATTCGCCGCGACGGATTAGAAATCAGCACGCTTTTCCACCCCGTGTACGGGCAGCATAGCCTGACGGTGCCGTTCGGTTTGCTCAAGCCCAACATGCGCCGCGACAACCCGATTGGGGATTTGGTGAAGTAAAAACCTTCAAAAACACCACCCGTTTGCCTCCCGAACGGCCTTGGCAATGAGGCGCCGTTTTTCTTTCACATTCACCGGCGGGTACTTGGCAAAGCGCTTCACGCCCATGAGAAATGTTTTCAGCAAGTCGCCTTCGGCAAACGATGCGAGCGCGTCCGTGGCATTTTTGGCTATGCGAGCCGTGGCATCGTGCAGGAAAACCTTTAGCATGGCATCGTACACTTCCTGTGGCTGCGGGTTGTCGGCCCGGGTGGCGAGTTTTTGGACACGTAGCAGCATGGACTCGGCCACGAACAGGTCAATGAGCATATCGGAGCAATTCATCAGCACTTCCTGTTCGTCCTTCAGGTTCAGTTTGCCGTCCATTTGCATTTTGGCACCCGCACCGGCGGTCATCAGGATAATTTTTTTGAAATCGGCCACGGCGCGGCGTTCCTCGGCGTAGTCGCCTTCATTTTTTTCAAACGACGGCACCGATGCCAGTTCCTTTTGCACGGCCCATGCCGGACCGACAATGTCGAGCTGGCCTTTCAGGGCGCGTTTGAACAATTGGTCCACCATTAGCAAGCGGTTTATTTCGTTGGTGCCCTCGTAGATGCGGTTGATCCGGCTGTCGCGGTAGGCACGGGCAGCGGGATATTCCTCGCTGAAGCCGATGCCGCCGTGGATTTGCACGTTCTCGTCCACGCAAAAATCAGTGACCTCCGAGCCGTACACTTTTAGGATGGAGCATTCGATGGCGTATTCCTCGGCCGCCTCGAGGGTGGCTTGGCCGAAGCTCAAGCCTGTCGCGTCGCCAGCGGCTTTTTTGTCCTGCATCAGTTGAGAGGTGCGGTATGTGGCGCTCTCGCCCGCAAACGTTCGAATGGCCATTTCGGCCAGTTTGTGCTGGATGGCACCGAAGTTCCCGATGGGTTGGTTGAACTGGAAGCGCTCGTTGGCGTAGGTAGCGGCCAGGTTGATCACTTTTTTGCAGCCGCCGATGCACATTACGCCCAATTTGTAGCGCCCGATGTTGAGGGCGTTGAAGGCAATCAGGTGTCCTTTGCCGATCTCGCCGAGCACGTTGTCGGCAGGCACCCGGACATTTTCAAAAAACACCTGCCGGGTGGACGAGCCTTTGATACCCATCTTGTCTTCTTCGGCGCCCATGGTCAGCCCTGGTGAGTTGCGCTCTACGATCAGGCCACTGAACTTGTCCCCCCCGATTTTAGCAAACACGATGTAGATGTCGGCAAATCCGGCGTTGGAAATCCACATTTTCTGACCGTTCAGGACGTAGTGGCTGCCGTCTGCGCTCCTGTCGGCGCGGGTTTTGGCGGCCAGAGCATCCGAGCCGCTGCCCGGCTCCGTGAGGCAGTAGGCGGCTTTCAAGTCGCCCGAGATCAGGCCGGGCAGGTATTTTTGTTTTTGCTCTTCGGTACCAAAATACAAAATGGGCAACATCCCGATACCCGTGTGCGCAGCGAAGGCCACGATGATGGAGCCTGCCGGTCCGAAAACCTCGCTGATAATCGTGTTGGTATTGGTGTCCAACTCAAGCCCGCCGTACGCCTGCGGCATGTGCGCGCCCAGCAGCCCGAGGTCGCCCATCTTTTTCAGCAATTTGGGCGCTATGCCATCCTCTTGTTTTTCAATCTTTTGGGTATTGGGATAAATTTCCTGCTCCAAAAAGTCCACCGCCATCTGCTTGATCATCTGTTGCTCCTCGGTGAATTCCTCCGGGACAAAAACATCGGCAGGGTCGGTTTCACGGATCAAAAACTCGCCGCCTTTCAAAACTTCGGTTGGCACTAAAA
>JBEBHD010000306.1:0-5515 GCA_040080915.1 Saprospiraceae bacterium | reverse complement strand
CGGCAGGGCGAGGGCGAAGAGGCGGCGGTTCATATCCTAAATTATACGTCCGCGGCACCGGCTTTCACTCCCTCCCGGCTGCCTATTTCTCCCCATGCCTCACATGAACTTTGTTCACCAGACCGCACGAAGAACGGCCGGCCCTCACCCCCGGCCCCACCCGCCGGTTCAAACACAACACCCTCAACATGAAACGCTTCTCCACCTTGCTGCCCCTATGCGGCCTCCTCCTCTGCTGCCTGCTGAGCAGCTGCACCACCGTCCCCATTACCAACTGCAAGACCGCCTCCTGCGGTGCATCCAATCGCCAAGCCGCCTCCGCTGCCGCGGGCTACCAGCGCTTGCTGCTCGCCAACCGCTTGGACAACAACACCCCCGAAGGCATCCGGCTCCAACAGGTGGCCGTGCGCGTCATCGGTGCAGCCGGGCGCTACTACCAGCAGGAGGGCCGGGCGGAGCAGTTCAACCGCTACCGCTGGGAAATCAACCTGCTGAGCGGCGAAGCGGCGGCCCTGCTCGCCCTGCCCGGCGGCAAGATCGCAGCCAACACAGGCTTGCTCCGAGCGGTCGGCAGCGACGACCAGTTGGCCTTCCTCGTGGGGCGCAGTGTGGGCCATGTGCTGGCCTGCCACCAGCCGGGGAGGAGCCGCTTTGCCCCCAAAGGGCCGATGGACAGTTACCAGTTTGCCCGCATGGAGACGGTGGAGCAGGTCGCGGCGGGGCGCAGCGCGTATGGCCGCAAGGCCACCGAAGAGGCCGACCACATCGGGCTGTTTCTGGCAGCGGCAGCGGGCTACGACCCGAAGCAGTGCATACAAATCGCTGAAAACCACCCCGAACGGGCGCAAAGCCTGGCTGCTTTGCTGCCCCAAATCACCGCCGACGCGCAGGCTTACCCTCCTGACGAGCCGTACACCTTCGCGGGCGGCGGCGGGAGCAGCGGCTTGGTGCGCAGCATCGAGCAGGCGAAAGGCGACACGCTTTCTTTTCAGGAAAAATGGGACAAAGTGCTGCGCACCGTGCCGCTGCCCGCCTCCGGCAGCATCCTGCTGATTCATGTGAAATCGGTCTCGTCGTTTTCCGCCCAGATGGAGCAGTTCGCCGCGTTGCGGGACTTGGGCGATTTCTTTTTGGAGGAAGCAACGGTGGAAGGGGCCTCCTACCAGCGGGTGCTGCTCGGCACTTTCAGTACTTCGGAGGAAGCCAGCAAGCGGTTGGCGGAGGTGCAAAAACGGGGTTTCAAGGAGGCTTTCCTCATTGATTACAAGGATGGGAAACGCGGAAAGCGGCGGTATTGACTACCTCGATACGCTAATCGTGGTGCGGGGGCTTCCGGGCATGGTGTCCGTGCAGCCAGAAAAACAGGAGCCATCGGCCAAAATATACCCCAACCCAAGTTCGGGGGAGGTGTTCGTTGAAGTGACCTCGACGATGATCGGGGGTACTATCAGGGTGTACAGTGTTTTGGGCAATCTGGCCATCCAACAGGCCATAGGAAAAGAGGTGGACAGGTTGGATTTGAGTGCATTGCCAAAAGGGTTGTATTTTATTGAAGTGGTTCATGAAAGCCGCAGACAGGTGCTGAAATGCTTACTTGAATAAGGGGAGATCGGCCTGCCAGCAATTTTTCATGTTCTAAGCAAAACATGGCTGGCTGGTTATGAGCTGCTCATCCCCGGCACCCGCACAGGTGCCGGGGATTTTTTCTCACCACAAAACGGGCACCTCGTAGTCCCGGAAATGCGGGACGCGGGTCACGATGGCCAGCCCTTCTTCAATGGTTCGTCAAAGTCGGCAGCCATGACAAAGGAGCCTTTCAGGAAACCGGCCTTGAGCGGCTTTTTGGCAGCCGAAACATAATCTTTGAAATCCTCCAGCGGTTCGTCCCAGTCGGGCGATAGTTTGATCATCCCCTTCGCTCCCCCAAATCCGGCCTTGGGCTTGGCGGGCGCTTTGGCGGGTTTTTGAGGCTTCGGTTTTTTGGCCTCGCGGCTCAGCAGAAACTCGATGTAGTCAATTACCTGCTGCTGAAGGTGCTCGGGCAGGGTCTCGAATTTGGAATACAAGGTCAGTGTACTCATGTCGTCCGTGATTTTTGCGTACAAAAGTAAATCAAAAACATTTTTCTCACCAAAATGATGTCATAACCACGGTAGATGCGGCCCTGCCCGGCTGGACACTGCTGATCCACACCGGCACCTACCCGGAAAAGATCACAGCCGCCAAGCCGCTCACGCTTAAGGCCGATGGCGGGCCGGTGACCATCGGGAACAACTGATGCGGCCTCGGCCGTCATCCCAACGAAATAACGAAACTAATGAACGCGACCGGGGTTCTCGCCTCGTTCCCCCTGGCACCGACACAGGCACCGGGGATTTTTTTCTCACCCATCATCCCGGTTTTTCTGACTGGGATGATGGCGTTTGATTGCCGCGCCACTCGTCGGACGAGGCCCGCCTGGCCGATTAGGTCGCATTGGCCGGGGGGAACGGGATTCATGCAACAAAGCCACGGCCATCACGAAGCGACTGTCCGGCTGCCAAACAGTTGTCAGCATGGCAAGGTGCGACGGCTTTCCTAAATATTTGTTTCCTTTGCAGGTCTTTTCCCTAACCGGTTATTTTTTCCATTCGTACAACCTATCCACAAACTGTGACCGGGAATGTAAATTGGTGCCTGACATCCGCGTTATCAACCTGGCTGATCACGGTGGCCGGTTGTTTCGACCTGGAGGCACAAACCTTTTCCAGTGGATACGAGCGGTTTGATACCGACAACGGATTGCCGCACCGGGAGGTAAATGCGATTTATGAAGACAAGCGGGGGTTCATCTGGTTGGGTACGCCGCAGGGGTTGAGCCGCTTCGACGGCCGGCGCTTTCAGACATTCAACGCGCGCACCGATGGTTTTCAGCACGACAATATTTGGAACATACTGGAAGATGCCGATGGCTGGTTCTGGTTATTGCCGATACCGCCATTCGACGATTTTGATATCTGGCATCCCGTCCGGCGCGAACGAACCACCTTTCGAAAAAAATTCGGCATAAACGCGCCGAAAGTCGGTGGCTCGGAAGAATTTTTCGGTTCTTATTCCGATTCGTGGGTAAGGTCGAAATCTGACGGAACCATTTTCACTTTTTTGAACGACTCGACGCTGATGTCCTGCCATCCGGACCATGGATTGAAAACTGTGGAGACGGAAAAACTGATTAATCCTTTTATCATCGCGGCCGAAACGCTTGTTTGGGTGCTGAGCGGAACCAATCGGTTGGTGTGCCTGACGCCTTCCGGCAAAACCGTGCGGTCGATTTCGTCGGCCTCACCGATTGCTTTCGGTGCCCAGAATGACCCAAAACCACCGTTTTTTTTCTTTGATCGCAATCTTTCCGACAGCAAAAAACCCTATCGGATGGATGCTTCAGGGCAATCGCAGCAACTGGGGCAAGCCTACCGGCATCCGGTTTTGCTCCACGGGGCCGACAAACCCCATTTGGGGGAAGACCTGATTCTGGACAATACGGCGATTTTCCGTACAGACGGCAGTCAGGTACTCGATCTGGCGGCTGTCCGGGAAACGTACGCCCAAATCCCGGAGAATAACGAGCGAAAAATAATCCGCAGCCTGTACTTCGACCGGAGCGGCAAACTGTGGATGGGCGGCAGTTTCGGCTTGGAGGTGTTTTCCATTCAAAAAAACCATTTTGACCGCTACCTCTGGAAACCCAAGGATTGGGAGTCCACACGCGGCATTTGGGCCGATAGCAATCGAATATTGGTGAACCGGGAAGCCTTCGGGACGTGCTTGATCAACCGGAAGACGGAATCGGTGCGGAATGTTTTTTCCTTTTCCGCGAAATTTGGCTTCTATGCGATCAGCCCATTGCGAGCAGGCGGTTTTGTTGTCGGGCACGACAAACGGTTGTATTTTATTCATGACGACGGCAACCTGATCCGGGACTTGTACACCGGATTCCCCAGTTGGTCGCTCCTGCAACGCCCCGATGGGGCGATTTGGATTGGATCGGATACCGGCATCAAGGTGCTAGATGCCCAAACCGGCGTGATTCAACCGCTCCACATTCCGCCTGCTTTTCGGGACCTGGCAGAAGCGGCCGTCATGCATATAGGCGCCGACAGCGCCGGCCGGGTGTGGGTCTGCTCGAATCGGGGCCTGTTTCGGGCGAATGCTTTCGGCGTAATAGAAGCGCAATATTCCACCTCCGGCAAGGGGCGGTTTTACCTGCCGCACAACACGATCCATCATTTTTACGACGACGGGAAAGGCCATCTCTGGCTCGCCAGCGGCGGCGGCGGGCTGATCCGGCTTGCGCCGAATCCGGCCGACCACGAAGATGGGGAAGTGCGTACCCGCCAGTGGACCCTGAACGACGGACTTTCCCACGATGTGGTGTATGCAGTTTACCCCGATCACAAAGGCAATCTCTGGCTTAGCAGCGACAAGGGGATCATGCGATTTAACCAGGAAACTGGCACTGTGAAAACTTACCTCGAACGATCCGGGATCACGCATCACGAGTTCAACCGAATCGCTCATTTTCAAGATAACCAGGGGCGACTGTATTTCGGCGGCTTGAACGGGGTGACCGCTTTCCACCCCGACAACCTGCAGAACAATCAGGATAGCCCCGACCCCCTTCTGGCCATCGTCGCGTTCGAACAATTTGACGGCAAACAAGGGAAGGCCGTGGACGGCACGGCCCGCCTCCGTGCGTCCAATACCATTCGTTTGCAGCCTTCCGATCATTTTTTCAACCTGGAAGTCGCGCTGTTGAGTTTTGAAGATGTGGCCCAAAACCGCTTCGCTTTTCGCTTGGAAGGCCTGGAGGAAGAATGGAGCTACACCGATAATCCCGTGCTGCGTTTCGGTCGGCTTCCTTATGGGCAATACCGGCTGGTGGTGAAGGGACAAGATGCCTTGGGGCACTGGTCGGAACATCAGATTAGCCTGACGGTACAGGTGGTGAAGCCTTTTTACCTGCAAAGTTGGTTCCTCCTGCTGGTTTTCAGCCTGCTGATTGCGGGCACGGTGGGATACATAAAAATACACACCTGGCAGTTGCGCCAGCGCCAGCGGGAATTGGAGCAATTGGTGGCTGAACGAACCCGGAAAATTTCGGAAGACAAACAGACCATCGAAAAGCAGACGGAGGAACTGCGCCAGTTGGAAAAACTGAAATCCCGGTTCTTTGCCAACGTGAGCCACGAACTCCGCACCCCGCTGACCCTGATGCTCGGGCCGGTAAACAACCTGCTCAAGCGCCCCGATTGGAAAGACAAAGACCGGCAAATGCTTGCGATGATACAGCGAAACGGTGCGCAACTGCTCAAATTAGTGACCGAAATACTCGACCTGTCAAAACTCGAAACCGGGCGCATCGAACTGAACCAAAAACCGGTGCTTTTGCTGGATTTTTTCAAGCCGATGGTGGCGCAGTTCAGTTCCTTCAGCGACAGCGAGCGCGTGCATTTCCAGTTTGATTACCGGGCGAACA
>JBEBHD010000305.1:0-5549 GCA_040080915.1 Saprospiraceae bacterium | reverse complement strand
A
The DNA here is from genome assembly GCA_040080915.1 of Saprospiraceae bacterium. Taxonomy (GTDB): domain Bacteria; phylum Bacteroidota; class Bacteroidia; order Chitinophagales; family Saprospiraceae; genus M3007. The sequence goes on along the minus strand of JBEBHD010000305.1, from coordinate 5,548 downwards.
ATATCCAATTTGTCAAAGAACTAACCGATACGACAACAACTAAAACCGGGCTTCAAATCGTCTCCAAAATCAACTTGAAAACTTATGAAACCAAGAGATCTGTTGATCATACTTTCAAAAACCAAGTGCAGCGACTCGTCACTTTTGATCCTGATTGCCCCCAATGGAATTACCTCATCAGACACCAAGGTTAACAACTTATTTTTTACACGTTCCTTAATACGCCATGAAAAAGTTTTTTTTAAAAAAATAACGGAAAAAACAACCTGATTTTTTCAACAAGCAGGGGATAAGGGCTTCAGATTTTTGGCAAGGCAAATAAGTTAAAATTTTGAAAGACAAACTTTTAAAATTTTCTGGCCTCATTTAGTCACCCAGGCATGCCCAATTTTTCTACTCAACAAACGCATTTTTTTGTCCTTTGCTACCGGGCGAGTGTCCCGCACTTTTGTATCGTCAATGAAAGACAACGGCGGCGAATAGGAAAGTAGCGGTAAACATTGACCACCAACTTTGTGACTTTTCATGAGATTATACGGGAAACCGCCGCGGCGCAAACGAGCGCCGCGGTTTTTTTTTGCCCCTACTTATGCGTTAAAAAAAATTAACCCAGTATTGTCGGAGTTTTTGAGGCACCTCATGGCAGCGCCATGATACGGTGTTGGTGAACCCCAACTTGTGGGTCAACGAAAATGTGCTGTACAATCTGGATCACCTGTCCAGCGGCTCCATCAGTGCCTCTGGAGTGAATTTGAAAATGCCAAGGCGTGCGTTGCCTTAGTTGCGTTTGCCGATCAGACAGGCAGGAGAAAATATTTTTTCCGGCTTTTCGCCGATAAAAGCTCCAAATGCCGGACAAAGCGCGAGACCTTGCCGCCCGTTAAACGAAAAGACCCAACCATGATCCTTTCCATTCAAAATGTCGTCAAGCAGTATGGCAAACACACCGCAGTGGACCATGTGAGTTTCGATATGCCGAAAGGCTGCGTATTCGGCCTCCTCGGACCGAACGGTGCTGGCAAAACGTCGTTGATTCGCATGATCACCACCATAACCGGCCCCGATGAGGGCGCGATTTATCTGGACGGCGAGCTGCTCAACGAGCGCACCCCAGAACAAATCGGCTACATGCCCGAAGAGCGCGGCCTGTACAAAAAAATGAAGGTCGGCGAGCACCTGCTCTACCTTGCCCAGCTCAAGGGCCTGTCCAAGGCTGATGCCAATCGGGAGATCAAACACTGGTTCGACAAGTTCGAGATCAACGACTGGTGGGACAAAAAGGTGGAAGAACTATCCAAGGGCATGCAGCAGAAAATCCAGTTCATCACCACTGTGGTACACAAGCCCAAGCTGCTCATCCTTGATGAGCCGTTCAGTGGCCTCGACCCGATCAACACCACCCTCATCAAGGACGAAATCCGCCAGCTCAACGCCTCGGGCACCAGCATCATTTTCAGCACGCACCGCATGGAGCAGGTGGAGGAAATGTGCGACCATATCGTGCTCATCAATCAGGGCAAAAACGTGCTGTACGGGGAGGTGAAGACCATCAAAAACGAGTTCAAGGAAAATCTCTTCCGCGTCGAAACAGCCGATGCCTTGCCAGCCGATTTTGACAAACACTTTCAGGTCGCCAGCCGCCCCGACGGGGCCGTGGTCGTGCAACTGAACGACGAATCCAGCCGCAGCAACGAACTGTTGCGCTACCTCCTCCAGCACAACATCCACATCACCCGCTTCGAGGAAATCCTTCCCACCTTCAACGAAATCTTCATCCGCCGCGTCGAAGAAACTCAAAATTGAGGTTGCCTGGTTTCTGGTTAGCAAGTTAGAAAGTTTTTGGTTAGAGGTTGCACAACCAGAAATCCGCTAACAAGTAACCCGCTAACAAGAAACCATCTAACCTTCTAACCTTTTTCAATTATGAGCAAGTTAAAACTCATCATAAAGCGCGAGTACCTGACGCGCGTCCGCAAGAAATCATTCATCATCGGCACGCTCTTGGCCCCCATTGGCCTGTTGGTTTATTTCCTCGTGATCGTGGGCCTTACCAAATATGAGGGCGGGAACGAGGTAAGGGTCGCCGTCTCGGACGAGGCTGGCATCGTCGGCATCATACCAGACGACCGGGGCGTGCGCTACATCCCGGCCCCCGACAAAACGCTCGACCAGCTCAAATCCGAGGTGCTGGAGGGCAAATACAATGGTGTGCTGCGCATCCCCGCGCTCGGCTCCCTGCAACAGAAAAACCTGACCGTTTTTTACTACTCTGACGATAAACTCGCACCGGAAAAACGGCAGAACATTGAAAAACGCATTGCCGACAAAGTGCGGAATTTCAAAATTGACTCCCTGCGGTTGGACCGCTCCAGCATTGAAAACTTGGACACCGACGTGTCCATTGATCCCGAAAGCATCGCCAAAGAAGGCGAGGATGAGAGCAAGTACACCATCGGTGTCGGCTTGGCCATCGGAGGCATCATGGCGTTCATCATGTTTTTTATGGTGATGATGTATGGGCAGATGGTGATGCGCTCTGTGATGGAGGAAAAAACCAACCGCATTGTAGAGGTGATGATGTCGAGCGTGCGTCCTTTTCAGCTCATGCTCGGCAAGATCATTGGCGCAGGGGCCGTGGGCCTCACTCAGGTATTAGCCTGGGTCATTCTCAGTGGAGGCGTTATGTTCCTCATGCCGTTTTTGGTGGACGTGGACCCACAGGCCATGCAGCCGCCTCCGGGTACCGAAGGGGCCATTGACCCCGAAGTGGCCCAAGGCGAGGCATTTCGGCTGTTTCAGGAATTGGGCAAGCAAAACTGGCCGATGATCGTCGGCTCGTTCCTGATCTTTTTCCTCGGTGGATATTTCATCTACTCGTCCATGTTCGCAGCCATCGGGTCGGCTATGGGCGACGATTACGGCGAGGGCCAGGCACTCGTACTGCCTGTAACCATCCCGATCATTTTGGCTTTTTACATCGTGGCCTTTGTGGGCATCCGCAACCCCGACTCCGGGCTGATGGTGTTCGCGTCCATGTTCCCACTGTTTTCCCCCATTGTCATGCCGTTCCGAATGGCGTTCAGTCCGCCCATGTGGCAGGTGATCCTGTCGTTGGTACTGGTCGTAGCCTCCTCGTTTTTCTTTGTGTGGATGGCTGGCCGGATCTATCGCGTGGGCATTTTGCTCTACGGCAAAAAAGTGACGCTTAAAGAAATCGGAAAGTGGCTGTTCTATCGGTAACAGGCTACGAGTTCCAATTTTTTACGAAAATAGTTGTCGCTGCCTCTGCCGTTGTCGAAACCGGGCGCTGCTTGTGGACGTACTTGATCGCCACTTTTTCCACGAGTGTCGGATCGTCCACGTGCAAATTTGAGCCCAGAATGAACGTGTATGTTCCGCTTTGGGTAAACACCCGTTGGTTTTCGTACACTCCGTACATATACGGGTCGGCCTTTAACGAGCCGGTGTGAATCGTCAAGGCCTTCATGGGCAGGAACGAACGGCTGTCCACCAAGGGCTTTAGTTGGCCCTCCGATGCCTCCGTGGGGAACACGAGGTAAAAAAAGTGGCCCGACGGATCAACCACGCCGAGAAAGGGCGCGTTCGGGGCGGCGAAACGGAGGTCGAATGTTTCGTTTTTGTACAAAGTAGCGGCGGAGGCCCATATTTTCGCGCCTTTTTTCGGGGCTGGCAATTCGACAGGCACAGGCCGGGACATTTCGGCTGGATTGGAGGATGTTGGTTTCGTGCTCCAAGTACTGGTAGCAACAAGGGCGGCGAGGGGGAGGCTGATGCTGATTAGTGCCTTCATGATCGTGAGTTTGGTGATGTAACCGGATAGTCGTGGATTAAAAATTCATGCCAACTTGTTCCTAACACGAACGGGTTAGCAGAAAATTTTGAAAAAAGTCCATATTGGCCCGTTGATTTACCTTGCGGGCGATCTTTTTAGAAAACGGCGATGGATGATTCGGCTTTTTTTCGGCAAAACCTGCTGGCATGGCATGCTGGCCACCAGCGTCCGCTGCCCTGGAAAGGCGAGCGCGACCCATACAAAGTCTGGCTCTCGGAAGTCATTTTGCAACAAACGCGCGTGGAGCAGGGGCTGCCCTACTACGAGCGTTTCACGACGGCTTACCCCACGGTGCGCCAACTGGCCGAAGCCCGGGAGGACGAGGTACTCAAACACTGGGAAGGGCTGGGCTACTACTCCCGCGCCCGCAACCTGCACGCTTCCGCCAAGCACATCGCTTTTGAGCACGGCGGGGTTTTCCCCAACACATACGCGGGCATCCGGGCCTTGCCGGGAGTAGGCGACTACACAGCTGCGGCCGTAGCCTCGTTTGCTTTCGGCCTGCCGCATGCGGTGCTTGACGGCAATGTGTACCGGGTGCTGGCGCGGTTCTTTGGAATCGAAACACCCGTGGGCAGCCCGGCAGCCAAGCAGGTGTTTGCTGCATTGGCGCAACGGCTGCTGGACACTGGCCGCCCCGGCGCGTACAACCAAGCGATCATGGATTTCGGGGCCGGGCACTGCACGCCGAGGCAGCCCGCTTGCGTTGAGTGCCCGATGGCCAACCGTTGTTCGGCGCATTTGTCGGGGGCGGTGCATCGGCTGCCGGTGAAAAAACAAGCGACTGCCAAACAGCACCGTTTTTTTGTGTACGCCATTTTCCAGCAAGGTGGACGCGTGTGGGTTTGTCAGCGCGAAGCCAGTGATATTTGGGCAAACCTGTACGAATTTCCACTGCTCGAACTGCCTGCAGAACCGACAGACACCAGCGCCTTGCCGAAGTACCTGCTTCGCCATTTTTTTCCTGAAGGGGTGCCCCGGGGAATTGCTCCGTGCGGTGTTTCAAAAGCCTATCGGCAAACACTTTCGCACCGAATCGTGACAGCTTATTTTGTCGAATTGGGGGTTGATGAAAAAACAGAACCCCTTGTTTTCCAAAACGATGCCTTAAAAAAATGCCGCGCCGTGGAACAAGTTAATTTAAAAAAAATACTTGCCGTGCCGCGAATCATCGAGTGGTACTGGCGAGAAAGACCGTAACTTTCGGGTCAATTATTGAATCGTTCATTTTTAAAAAACATTGGAACTATGATCAACAAAGTAACCCTCATCGGGAATCTTGGGGGAGACCCGGAAGTTCGTCGCCTCGAGGGCGGTACACCCGTCGCCCGGTTTTCGTTAGCCACAAACGAATCGTACAAAGACAAAGACGGCAACTTCCAGACGAACACCGAGTGGCACAACGTCGTGGTGTGGCGCGACCTGGCCGAACGCGCCGAACGGTCCTTGAAAAAAGGCATGCTCGTGTACGTCGAAGGCAAGATCACCTATCGAAAATACACCACGCAGGAAGGCCAGGATCGCTACGTCACCGACATCGTGGCCAATAACTTCAGAATGCTCGAACGCCGGGAAGGCGGTCAGGACAACCGCTTCCCGCCTGCCGAAAACGCACCGCCCGCCCGCAGCAACGCCGAGATGCCCGCCACTGCGCCGGTTGAGCCTGTGCCCGCTGGCGGCGACGACTTGCCGTTC
>JBEBHD010000304.1:0-5575 GCA_040080915.1 Saprospiraceae bacterium | reverse complement strand
AGATTCACACAGATTTTTTAAACGGAAAGGGGAAATCTGTGTGAATCTGTGAAAATCTGTGGTGCATTTTTTTGCGTTTAGTGCCACCTCAAGCGGGTAAAAATCAGGCCCTGCGTTTTTTTACGGAAAAGAAAACTTTAAGCCATTCTCGCGGGCATCCGCCAAACGCTGCGCCAGCAACCGGTGGAAATGATGCACTCCCGCTTCCTGCTTCGGCACATACCGCCCTTGCCGGTAAAACCGCGAGCGGGTGCCGCGTTGTACCTGCTCCACCACGGCTTCGTCTTCCCGCTCCACGAGGTCCACATCCGCACCAGCCCCTTGGCCCATTTTTTCGGGCTTCCAGACGTAGGCCCGGAAACTGACCCGTGTCAGGTTGGCCTGCAGTGGCCGCACGATGTTGAGCGACAGCCCCCAAGGGTAAAAATTGAACATGATGTTGGGGAACAGCCAATAGTAGTAGGCTGCCACGGACTGACCCTCGTCTTCGTGGCCAATGGGCAGGTCGAACACATCATCACCGCCGCGCCCGATTCCGACCTGACAGCTGCCCCATCGGAGCAGTTCGGTGCGGTAAGCGCCCCAATCGAGTGTCGTGGCGAGGCTTTTGTGTACAAACGGAATGTGGAAACCCTCCAGATAGTTGTCGCAGTACAAGGCCCAATTGGCCCGCACGAGGTAGTCGCGCGACCGGGCGGGGTCGAACCGAAACTGCTGTACGGGCAGGAAACCCACCTTGCGCTCCATTTCCGCTGTCCAGTCCTCGAACGGGAAGGCCGGGTCGAGGGAGGTGAACACGAACTGCCGCCACTGCCGCACGGGCAGTCGGGCGAGGTTGTCGTCGGCACAAGGAAAGTTATCCATACCCGCACTTTCGGGCATAGAAGCGAATGTGCCGTCATATTGGAACCTGCGCCCGTGGTAACCGCACACGATGCCACGCTCCAGGCGGCCGGGGTGTTCCACGAGGATATTCCCCCGGTGCGTACACACATTTGACAGACAATGAAGTGTGTCGGCACTGTCGCGCAGGAGCAGCAGTGGTTCTTCCAAAAAATGCTCCATGTACGAAAACGGCAGTGCGTCGTGCGGCAGGCGGACGGCCTCCTCCGCGCCCGCCACCACCTGCCACGAACGGGCAAAAACACGCTCGCGGCAGTCGGCCAAAGCCGCTTCGGACTGGTAAAACGCGCCGGGCAACGTGGCGGCACGGCGAATGTCGGGTTCGATGTGATACATCTTTTTCGATTAAGGCATTAGTTCTATGAACTCACTGATAATCATAGCAGTGGCACCCCAGACCTTATGCCCGTCCACCTCGAAGTAGGGCACGTTTTTGATAAAATACCCGTCGTGACCGACGCGCAAGTCCGACACCTTGCGGAGTTCTTCCGAACGGAAAACAGTCAACGCTGGTGTCAGAACAGCCTCCACTTCGCCAGGTTGGGGGCGAAATGCTGCCGGGCCGTGTAGCACACCTACGAACGGATACACCAAAAAGTTGCTGATGGGTATGTACAGTTCTGTGAGCTGCCCGACCACTTCCACGTCTTGCTGCGGCACGCCCACTTCTTCTTCGGCTTCGCGCAGGGCCACACTGGCGAGGTCGCCGTCGCTTTCCTCCCAGCGGCCACCGGGGAAACTCACCTGGCCGCTGTGCCGATCGCGCGGGTTGGCCGTGCGCCGGATCAGCACGGTGTGCCAGGCACCATCCCGATGATGGAGTAAGTTGAGTACGCAGGCGATTTTCGCTCCCGGAGGTGGCTCGTGGCTGGGGCCGAGCTCTTCCAGGCGGCGCATACTGGCCATTTTGTACTGGGCCTCTCGTCCCGGCAGCGGGCCGGCGAGACGGTCGCGGAGGCGATCAACCAATTGGTCGTGCTGCGTCATCGTCTGTTTTTTGCTTGCGAAGGAACGCTAAAAAAACAACTTCACGATCCCTTCCTTGGCTGGAAAAGAGAACGGCCTACGCGCTTGGTGGTGCGTAAGCCGTTTCAAATTCAAGGTGATCCCGATGGGACTCGAACCCATGACTCCTTGATTAAAAGTCAAGTGCTCTACCGACTGAGCTACGGGATCAAATGCGTTTTTTCAAAAACGGCTGCAAAGGTAAATGCGCTGTTCCCAAAAAACCAACCTTGCCGCTGATTTTATCTACTTATCGGCACGGGAAAAAATGCCGTGCCTAATATTGGCCATTTCGTATCATTGCGCAGCGTCCGAAAGGTGTCGCTCATTACTCATTACGCACCACTCACCACTCATCGCTAAAAATGTCCAACCTGATCTACGGCCACCACCCGGTGGTGGAGGCCATCAACGCCGGCAAGCCGGTAGAAAAAGTTTTGTTCCAGCAAGGCCTGCGAGGGGAATTAGAAAAAGAAATTCGCCACCTGACCAAAGAGCACGACATTCCCATGCAAGTGGTGCCCAAGGAAAAACTGAACAGGTTAGTGGCTGGCCCCCACCAGGGCGTGGTCGCCTGGCTGGCGTTGGTGGAGTTCCACAACCTCGAAACCATCTTGCCCGCTTTCATCGAACGGGGCGAAACGCCTTTGCTGCTCCTGTTGGACAGCATCACCGACGTGCGTAACTTCGGTGCTATCTGCCGCTCGGCGGAGTGTGCGGGCGTACACGCGGTGGTGATACCGCAGTCCGGCTCCGCTCCCGCCAGCGAAGACGCGATGAAAGCCTCCGCCGGTGCTCTCGCCCGAATCCGGCTCTGCCGTGTTCGGAGCATGTATTCTACTGTGGAATGGCTACAACAAAACGACGTGCAGGTGGTGGCCACCGCGCTCAGCGACAAATCAGTGCCCCTGTACGACGTGGACTTTTCCGGCCCTACAGCCCTCTTGCTCGGGCCGGAAGGCGAGGGGCTGGCACCCAAATTGCTCCGAATGTCCGATATTGTGGCCCGTATCCCACAAGCCACTGATTTTGATTCGTACAACGTCAGCGTGGCCGCTGGCATAGCCTTGTATGAGGTGTTGCGGCAGCGCGGAATGTGACCCAAGGGCCAGATCATCCCACATATTCCGCAAGTCATTCGGCAAAATTGATATTTTAACGCCTTTTTAATAAGAAAGCAAACGCTATGGCGAAACAACTACTTTTCCTTATTGGGCTTCTCGGTCTCGGTTTAGCCCCCGCGGCTGACGCACAACAAAGTGTAGCCCGGCAGTGGAATGAAGCTCTTTTGGACAACATCCGTGGCGACCTTGCCCGTCCGCCGGTTCAGGCTCGGAACCTGTTTCATACCTCAATCGCACTGTACGATGCCTGGGCCGCTTATGATACCGTCGCACAACCCTACTTGCTGGGGAAAACCGTGGGCAATTATACCTGCCCATTCAACGGTGTACCTGTACCCGCCAACGTACAGGCTGCCCGTGAGGAAGCCATGAGCTATGCCGCTTATCGAGTACTTATCGCCCGCTTTTCCAGTTCACCCAAGGCTTTCGAGGCCATCAACCGGTTACGAGACCTGATGACTGCGCTTGGATACGACTATACCTATTCATCTACCAATTATCAAAATGGCGTACCAGCCGCGCTGGGCAATTACATCGGCCAGTGCATTCTGCTGATGGGCCAATCGGACGGTGCCGGTGAACTTTACAATTACGGCAACTTGTACTACCAACCTGTCAACCCCGCCGTGGCAGTCAACCTCGCCGGGCTGTCCAATTTGTTCAACCCCAACCGGTGGCAGCCCCTGACCATCCCCGGTGCCGTTGACCAAAACGGAAACCCGGTCAATGCCACACAAGTTTTCATCGGCCCGGAATGGGGCAATGTACAGCCGTTTTCCATGAAAGCCAGTGACCGCAAGGTGTACCAGCGCGGCGGAAACAACTACATCGTATACCACGATCCCGGCCCCATGCCGTACTTGGACGTGATCGCGGGCGACAGCACTACCGACGAATTTGTCTGGAATTTCTCCGTGACCTGTGCCTGGGCAGCACACCTCACACCCGACGACGGGGTGATGTGGGACATCTCGCCGGCTTCTATTGGCAACGTCCAATCCTACCCGAAAACATTGGCCGAATACCACGATTTTTATGACCTCGAAAACGGCGGCGACACGGGCTTAGGCCGCGATACCAACCCGCACACTGGTCAACCATACCAGCCACAAATAGTACCTCGAGGCGACTACACCCGTGTGCTCTCCCAGTTTTGGGCCGACGGCCCCAATTCCGAAACCCCGCCCGGCCACTGGTTCACCATCCTGAACCACGTCAGTGACGACCCAAATTTTGTAAAACGCTACAATGGAAAAGGCCCCGTGCTCAACGACCTGGAGTGGGATGTCAAGTCCTATTTTACCCTCGGCGGTGCTGTACACGACGCGGCCATCGCGGCTTGGGGAATAAAAGGCTGGTACGACGGCATTCGCCCCATCACCGCCATCCGATACATGGCCAAATTAGGCCAGAGCACCAGCCCCGCCCTGCCGCGTTACCACCCGGCCGGCATCAAACTGATTCCCGGTTTTATCGAACAGATCGCAGTGGGCGACCCTCTTGCCGGGGCCAACAACGTGAACGTAGGAAAAATAAAAGTGAAAGCATGGCGCGGTTTCGACTTCATCGCCAACCCCGCAACGGACTATGCCGGCGTGGACTGGATTTTATCGGATAAATGGACTCCCTACCAACGAAAGAGTTTCGTGACTCCGCCTTTTGCCGGTTACATCTCCGGCCACTCCACGTATTCCCGCTCGTCAGCGGAAGCGATAACCCGGCTCACCGGCGACCCGTACTTTCCTGGAGGCATGGGCACGTTTCATGTGCCAGCCAACAGCGACTATCTCGTGATCGAAAAAGGGCCTAGCGTGGACGTGACCCTGCAATGGGCCACCTACCGCGATGCTTCCGACCAGTGCAGCCTCTCCCGAATTTGGGGCAGCATTCACCCGCCGTTCGATGATATCCCCGGGCGTGTGATCGGTGACCGTATCGGCAACAATGCCTTTGCCTTGGCCAGAACGTATTTTTACAAGGACGAAGACAACGACGGCGCGTACAGCTACGAAGACTGCGATGACCACAACCCCAACGTACACCCCAGCGCCACCGAAGTATGCGACGGCTTAGACAACGACTGCAACGGCCTCACGGACGAACAGCCCGTGTACACGTACTTCCGCGATGCCGATAGCGACGGTTTTGGCGACCTCGCCCTTTCGTTGGACACTTGCACCGCCCTGCCGCCGACCGGCTACGTCACCAACAGCCTCGACTGTGACGACGCAACTGTAGCGATCAACCCCAACGCACCCGAAGCCTGCGACGGTCTCGACAACAACTGCAATGGAATGGTGGACGACCTGCCGTTTTTCACCTATTTCCGGGACGGTGACGGCGACGGGTTTGGCGACCTGGCTGCCACGCTGGATACCTGCCTGACACCTGCGCCCGCCGGTTTTGTGGACAACAGCCTGGACTGCGACGACACAGCTGCGGCCATAAACCCCAACGCGCCCGAAGCCTGCGACGGTGTTGACAACAACTGCAACGGAATGGTGGACGACCTGCCATTTTTTACCTATTTCCGTGACGGTGAC